>JALZEL010000226.1 GCA_030862075.1 Actinomycetota bacterium
CCAAGAGTTCCCCAACCTCCACCCCCAGAGCCGCGGCTATGCGCAGCAGCCCATCCAGAGATGGCTGCCTCGTCCCCGACTCCAGCCGCGAGAGGTGCGCCACCGAAGTTCCGACCTCACCGGCGAGTTCCTCCAGCGTCAAACTCCGCTCACGTCGCACACGCCTGATGGCAGGCCCCAGCCCCTCCAGCAACACCCCGATCCGATCCCGCGCGGGCCTACCCGCCGTTCCCAAAGTCTCCATGAGGTCTTTATACCACACAGACAAAAAATGTGCGACAAAAAATTTGCTTATTTCGGTGAAGGATTCCTAATAGGCTCAGTGCTACGTAGCTGTCTCGGAGGGCAAAACAGGGTGGGAGTGGTACTCGTTGCTGCTTCTCGAAACGAATCTCACGGTCAGCGCACTGGCGAGCCCCGGAACGTGCGCCGGTAGGCTTGCGGGCTGGTGACGACCAGTCTCTTGAAGCGATCCCGGAAGGTCGTCAGGGAGCCGAACCCGACCAGGAGGGCGATCTGCTCGACGGGATGCCCGGTCGTCTCGAGCAGCTGTTGCGCATGGCGCACCCGAGCCCGGTGTAGCCACCGCAGTGGGGTCGTGCCGGTCTGCTCTCGGAAGCGCCGGTTCAGGGTGCGAGGACTAATCGCTGCCCGCCGTCGCGCTTCAGGGGCATCGGCCGTCCGGGCAGCGTCGGCGGCGGCGAGGGTGAACAATGTCCTTGTGACTCAATTTCGAAATCCTCACATTAGTGGCAGCAGTGTGGCAGCAGTAGGGATAGAACAGAACCGAACACAACAGGAAATGCAATCGAAGCAAAGCCGTGTTATTGGCTTGAACAAGCGGAGTTTCCTAGCAGGCTAGAACCAGTTAGAACTCACTGATTAAGACTACGAATCAGAAGGTCGCAGGTTCGAGTCCTGCCGAGCGCGCTCCTCTTTTCCCTTCAAACTGCGGAAATGACACCAACCCTGGGGGAACCGTATCCTTCGTCAGGACAGTGGAAAGCTCTTCGCAGGAGGTAGCACGATCGGCGAACGGTACGAAATTGACGCCGAGATCTTGGCCCACTACGAGAAGGAGATGGAGAAGGAGCGATTACTTGGTGGGGGCGCGGGGCGTCTGGAATACTTACGGACGAGAGAGCTACTAGCCCGCCATCTGCCTCCGGCAGATGCCACGATACTCGACGTTGGAGGAGGAGCCGGGGCTTACGCGTTGCCGCTGGCTGAGGAGGGCTACTCCGTCTACTTAGTAGATCCAGTACCGTTACACGTCGAACAGGCGACTGCGGCGTCGGTTGCCCAACCGAGAACTCCGCTCGCTGGCGTGGAGCTTGGCGACGCCCGTTCCCTCTCGCAGGAGGACGAGAGTGTCGACGCAGTCCTGCTGCTAGGACCGCTCTACCACCTTACCTCACGAGACGATCGCATCCAGGCCCTCCGCGAAGCCTGGCGTGTAGTTCGCCCCGGAGGTGTGGTGATGGCTGCGGCGATCTCGCGTTTCGCTTCCACCATCGATGGCCTCCTTCGAGGCTTCCTGTTGGACCCGGAGTTTGAGACGATCGTCGAGCGCGACGTCCGGGAGGGGCAGCACCGTAACACTACCGAACGGCCGGTATGGTTCACTACTTCCTACTTCCACCTACCCGATGAATTACAAGGCGAGGTGAAGGAGGCTAGATTCACGGTCGAAGCGCTCGTCGGTACCGAGGGACCGGCTTGGACCGTACCTGATCTTGATGCCTGGCTCGAAGACTCGGGGCAGCGCGCGAAGCTCCTCGCTGCCCTCGAGCGCGTGGAGGCCGAACCCAGCTTGGTCGGCGCAAGCGCTCACCTGCTCGTGGTCGGTCGCCGGCCATGACCACGCCTCACGGCAGATTCCGTGAATAAGGACTAGTACAAGGGAGCAGGGGCCGAGATGTGCTAGCACCGGCCTCAAAACCCGCCTTATCCACCAAGCGTTCGGCTCTTGGCTTAAGGCGTTTGGCAGGGCGCGTTCGTCCCAGACTAACAACTTACTGCAACCGTACTGCAACCGGGCTAGTATAGGCTAGTACGCAACAGATAAAGGAACTCTCCAATAACACCTGAAACGGTATAAATAAGCTAGATTTCCGGATACGCTAGGATAGGTTAGGAAGTACGAGATCTAACTACGAATCAGAAGGCCGCAGGTTCGAGTCCTGCCGAGCACTCTAAAGAAGCCCTGCAAATGGGGGGTTTTCTTACTCACCTCTCCTATTTTTCTCGGCATTTTCTCCTTCGGACGGGAGCGCGACGGGAGTAGGGGCGAAAAGAAGCCGCTGAAGCCTTTCCGCAGCCTCCTCTTGCGCAGGTTGGCTAGGAGGGGAGTTTGTTCGGCATCAGACTCCTACAAATAGATACAGTTGGCAACTATCTCGTACTGCTGTTTACATGGACTACCCAGTATGCCTACCTCTTACTTCTGGCTCGGTGCGCCGCACCGGCTCGCTTCCATACCCTCGTTGCGCCGAACCTTCCCTACAACTCTCGCACGAAGTTAGTGGACCATTCGTACACCAGAGATTTCGCCGATGGAGAGAGGCGAAACTACTGCGTCGCTGAGGCGGGGATGGGGATGAGCGGATAGAATGCAGGTGCGCATGAACACAGAGCAACCCCTCGAAGTGCCAGCAGCTGTAGGCTGGTCTCGACACCACGCAAGGTTCGTCGTCGAACGTCACGCTTTGCCCCGCTGCGCTGGAGTCGATCCGAGGCGAGTCCCATGACGGCTCCGATCTACCGGGGCGAGATCCCCTACCTGACCACCGAGCAGATGATCGAGGTGGACCGGGCCATGATCGAAGACTTCGGCATAGAACTACTCCAGATGATGGAGAACGCCGGACGCGCCCTCGCCCATCTGGCCAGGGCACGCTTTTTGGGAGGCGACCCTCTCGACAAGCGGGTTATCGTCATGGCTGGTACAGGCGGCAACGGCGGCGGTGCGCTGGTGTGTGCGAGGAGGCTGCACATCTGGGGCGCGCGGATCAAGGTCCTCATCACCAAACCCGATGAAGACTTCGCTCCGGTGCCTGCCCGTCAGCTAGGGATCCTACGCCGGATTGGAGTGGAGGCCGGGTCACCCGAAACCATCGTTCGAGGACCAGAGCTCGATTTGATCGTCGACGGGGTCATCGGCTACAGCTTGAAGGGAGCTCCGAGGGGCACTGCTGGCGAACTCATCCGTTGGGCCAACGCCCAGCACTCTCCTGTTCTTGCCCTGGACGCTCCCTCCGGAGTCGATACCACCACCGGCACTGCCTTCGACCCCGCCGTAGTAGCTACGGCAACCATGACCCTGGCTTTGCCAAAAGAAGGATTGCGGGCTCCGGGCGTCGAGGCGCGAGCCGGCGAGCTGTACCTGGCTGACATCAGCGTACCCCCTTCCCTCTATGCGGGGCCCAGCCTGGGTCTGCAGGTGGGACACATCTTTTCAGAGAGCGATATCGTTCGGCTTCCCTAGCGCTGTCGCCCGGTACCCGAGATTTTCCCTAAGAGAGACAGCGGGTCTCTTATACCAGCAACGCGGCGTGATGAGGAGTCGAGTAGCACCCTCCACGAAATATCTCACAGCGGGCGCAGCGACGCGCTATCCCCGTCCACCGCAAGGAGGTGCCGGTCCGGGACCTCTCGCCATCCTGAGTCCCCGTCCCCAGTAGAAGGCGCACCTACTTACTACTTGGGGTAAGCACTACTTGGTAGTGAGATCCAGCTCGCTCTTGATCTCTATGGCGGGCTTGATAGATGCCGCCACCGGACATTTATCCTCGTACACTTTGACCGCCCGCTCTATGGCATCGCGATCCTTCTCCTCGGCGGTGAGATGGAGGGTCTGCTTAATCCTCTTGAGCACGAGAACCTTGTTCTCTGTCTCTACCTCACCCACAGTATCGGCGTAGAGGCTGTCCTTGTCGAAGGAAACTTGACGCGCTGACAGCGCGCCTCGGAAGGTACCCAGCAGTCAGCCACCAGCCGCTGCCACCACGTAATCGAGGGTGGACGCGTAAGGTTCCACTTCCTCCGGCGAAGCTCCGTAGTGTTCGGCGATCTCGCCATGAGCACCGAACAACACGGAGTCCTCCTCCGCCGGGAGGTGCGCCCGCCTGATCATGCCCCGAACTGGATCTACCCTAACCCTCGAGACGTACGTTACGTCAGACATCAGTGAGCTCCCTTCACTAGTTGCTTTTATAAGAGATCCCTTACCCTGACAGTACAGATACAAATTCAGAAGGTGGACGGAGCTTCATCCTCGGCTCTCTACTCACCCACCTTCCGAGAGGGTTAGTGTTCGCGGAAATCTCTATGCGCAACCCTGCATCTCATTCTGCTCCGGCCGGGATTTGCCGCGTCTTGGCGTTTCCTGCAGGCCGGGAGCCATCACACCAGGCTCTTCGCTGCGTGGTGCTGCCCCCGGATCCATTTCTCGGCACTGATGATGGGCAACACGACGACGGCCACCAACAGCGACCGCAGGAGGGATTCCCAGCTAAGCGGGGCCGTCCCGAACAAGGCGTTCATGAACGGCAGGTAGATAAAGCCGAGCTGCAGCAACAGAAGGGTGCCGATGCCGGCGTAGATCCAGGGGTTCGACCAAAGCCCGATCTTTAGCACCGAATGCTGCAAAGAGCGGCAGTTAAAGAGGTAGAAGATCTGGAACAGGATCACGGTTGTCACCGCCATGGTCTGCGCCTCGCTCAAGGCAGACTCGAAGGTTGTGCCCCGCGCTGTCTCGGTGACGAACTCGTAGAGGAAGAGGCCCAAAGCGCCAGCTGCCATCAGCGGTGCCACGAACGCTGTGCGGAAGATCACGAAACGGCTCAAGACCGGGGCGTCCGGGTCACGCGGCGGGCGGCGCATGACCTCCGGCTCCATCACCTCGAAGGCCAAAGGCAGGGCGAGCGCAACAGCGGCGACTAGGTTGATCCAGAGTATCTGCGTCGGCAACATCGGCAGCAAAGGTGCGCCATCCACGATCGGGAAAAAGGCCACGGCCACCGTCATTATCACGGCGAGACCGATGTTCGTCGGCAGGACGAAGGCGAGGGCCTTTATGAGGTTGTCGTAGACCCTGCGCCCCTCCTCGACCGCAGCCGTGATTGAAGCGAAGTTGTCATCGGTGAGCACGATGTCCGCAGCCTCCTTGGAGGCATCTGTGCCCGTGATCCCCATGGCCACCCCGATGTCGGCCTGCTTGAGGGCCGGGGCGTCGTTCACCCCGTCGCCGGTCATGGCGACGATCTCGTTCTGCGCCTGCAGGCTCCTGACCAACCTGAGCTTGTGCTCGGGAGCTACCCGCGCGAAGACGCCCGTGCGCGCGGTTTCCTCCCGCAGTTCGTCGTCGGAGAGGGCTGTGATGCCGGAGCCGGTCAGGGCCGAGCCGTCCGTGGCCAGGCCAAGCTCCCCGCCGATCGCTGCGGCCGTGCCTGCGTGATCGCCTGTGATCATCTTGACTGTGATGCCGGCCTGGCGGCAGGCCTCGACCGCTTCCACGGCCTCTGGTCTGGGCGGGTCTATCATTCCCTGCAGGCCGAGCAGCCTGAATCCTCCCTCGAGGTGGTTCTCGCCGAGCTCCGGTATCTGCTCCTCGAGTCGCTTCTCGGCGAGCGCGAGAACCCG
>JALZEL010000242.1 GCA_030862075.1 Actinomycetota bacterium
AACTATACCCTCACGACGCGTATCCCGGTGACGTCGCCTAACTCACGCGCCTGGGCTGCTGCTCGGCTGCTGTGCTCCTCTGCGACCACAGTACGTAACCCAGCGCCAGCCAAATGAGCCCAAGCCAGATATTTCCTCCATAGACTCCCAAGAGGATCGTGATGGGCAAGGCGATGATGAACGCCACCCCGCACCAGCGCGGCAGCACCCTCGCTTGTAGAGTGGCCGCTCCGTAAAGCGCGAACCCCACCAACACGCCCAAAGACCCTATCGATAGAAGCCATACGAGGGCCTCGCTTCCTGCCAAGAGGACCACCAAGGCCAAGATCTGAGCTACAGACGACACGATGACCGTGTAGAAGCCCGCCCGTCCGATGCGCCCGTAGTTCCCTTTCTGTAGGGCATGGAAGCCTACCAGCCCCACCAGCGCAAGAAGAACCGAGACGATGAACAAGACGTCTAGCCAATTTCCTTCGTCCGGGTCCGCCAAGATGAGATCGAGAAGACCCTGCGCCACCCACACCACGCCGGACAACATGGCCGCCATCCCACCCCACCGGATCAGATCCGAAGATGTCATGAAGCTCCCTCCTTACCCAAAATCCAATCGCCGGCAATGTTGATTCTAGGAAACTCAGCGGTATACACAAAGCCCTCGGTTATCTACCCCGAGGGCTTCTCCTTCCCCTCAGTGACCACCAAGCCCTCTCGCGTTCTCGCCAAGCCCGCGTTCCCCGATCTCGCTAGGGGGCCTTTACGCTACTAGCTGGCGGTCTCTAAGGTTGTATTGATGATGTACCCGCTATAGCAGCGAGTTAAACATCTCCTTTTGGTATTAGCCGAGTTCGCTAAAGAGAGCTTGCCCCTATACAGAGTAGGGCGCTGCCCCGTTGCCTCTAGCCTCTATTCAGCGGATTGCCCACAAGATGGCTTCCCGGAAACTGAGGTACCGCTTTTAAGGTCTTCTCGTGAGTTCGGTCACCCCATCCACTAAGGCTTTATCTAGGGTAGCCGCCCCGACTCTCGTTAGAGGAGCGGCGATCCAGGTCCTGATCCTGCCACGAGGAGGTGTCCTCTACAGGCTCTATGTGTACAAACACGCTGGTCGTGGGTAGCGCACCTCTGACATCTGCCTCGATTTCTTCGGAGAGGTCGTGTTCGCGCTTGACGCTCCACTCTCCGGGGACGAGGACGTGCATCGAGACAAAGCGACGGCGACCTGCGCTGCGGGTTCTCGTAGCGTGAAACTTGACGCCCGACTCTTTGTAGCGAGCCTGAATGTTGGTTATCACTTCCTGCTCTTCAGAAGGCAGCGCGGTGTCTAGCAAACCGTGGGCCGTATCCTTCAGGATTCGTGTTCCGATCCACACGATGTTCGCTGCAACGAGGAGGGCTATTAGAGGATCGAGCACGAGCTAGCCGGTGATCAACACCAAAAAAACGCCTGCCACTACGCCCAACGAAGTCCAAACATCTGTCAAGAGGTGGTGACCGTCGGCGCGTAGAGCGGCCGAGCGCAGGCGGCGCCCACCGCGCAGCAGAACTAAACCTACCACGCCATTGATGCAGGTTGCCAAGAGCGTAACCGTGAGCCCAACTCCGAGGTTCTCTAGCGGTTGAGGTTCCAGCAGACGCCCTACTGCGGTAATAGCGATCCCTAGAGCCGCGACGACTATCAGAAGGCCCTCTAAGGCGCTGGAGAAGTACTCGGCCTTCGTATGGCCATAGGCATGCTCTTCGTCGGGAGGGCGATTGGCTACCCTTAGCGCCCAGAGTACACCTACCGCTGCGATCAGATTGACACTCGATTCGGCCGCATCGGAAAGTAACCCGACAGAGCCGGTTAGCAAGTAAGCTGCAGCCTTGAGAGCGATGGTAACCAACGCGGCACCGATCGCAAGCCCCACATAAAGGCTCTGGGAGTCAGAGAGGGGTTTCTTCAAGTTCAGTGCGGCTGTTCCTAAATACTACTCGCCTCGAACATCTCGACATCATCTCGGTACGCTTCATATGCCCTGCTGTACTCCATCGTGCGTGCAACCTCCGAGATGAACTCCTCCTCGTAGCCCGCTCTGCGCAGCAAGTGAAAACCCATCTCCATGCCGGATGCTATGCCCCCCGCGGTAACGATCTTCCCGGCGTCCACCACGCGAGCCCGGCTGATCTGGGCCTCTGGTGCGATCTCAGCCAGGCGGTCGATAGGCACCTTGCCGCTTGGAGACTTCTCCACGTTATCGGGCTCCTTGCGGTTGGTGGCCGGCAACCCGTCCAGAAGCCCCATCTTCCCATAGACCCAAGACCCCGTGCACACGCTAGTCAGCAGGCTCGTCTCCGAGATCGAGCGGACGAAGTCGTGCAGCCGACGATTGTGCATCTCCTGGCGAGTTCCAAAGCCGCCGGGGATGAGGAAGGCATCCATGTACGGCGCGTCGGCGAAGGAGTAGTTGGGCAGGACTGTGAAACCCGCCTGGGCCTGCACTGGACGCATCGCCTCGGCCACGAGAAAGACGTCCAGCTCCGGGTCGTACCTGCGGGCGACCGCGAAAACCCCATAAGGGGCAGCGAAGTCTATGATCTCTGCGTCCTTGAACACGTAGATCCCGAGACGAAAACCGGTGGTGCGCTCCTTAATGTGTTGCTGCATATACGGATCCTCTCAATTCCTCGACTGCCCAGTAGTAGAAGCCTGCCCTTTGCAGAGGGTGCTCACATTGTACAGAGGCCGATAATCCTAAGAAACGGGGGCAGTGGCCACCAGCAACGCCCCCGTTTCTTCGGTCTGGTGTTCGGCGAATATCGGCTACGGAGCACGACTCAGTCCTCTCGCTGTGAGATACCCGGTGCGGGCAAAGGTTGACGAGGGCCTAGATGAGGAATTGCGTAGATTCGACACAGGACAGAAAGAAGGCCATCGTAGCAAACCTCGTCGTAAAGTCTGCAACGTATAGCTACAGTAACGCTGGCAGAAAAAAGCGTCGACAATCGCCGAAGCTTCCGAGCTAGCCGCGAGGTCACATACGTGGCATGCTTCCTTCCCCATAGTCCCCATGGCATCGGAGGGAGGATGGTAGAGCATGAGCGAGGCAGTAAACGGGGATCGCCCTCTGGGGGGTAAGGTGGCGCTGGTCACAGGGGCCAGCAGCGGGCTGGGGAGGGCTACGACGATAGCCCTCGCTCGGGCTGGCGCGGACGTCGCACTGGTGGCAAGAAGCGACGAGGAGCTCGAAAGCACTAAGGAGGAGGTCTCGCAGACCGGCCGCCGGGCGTTGACCTTGCCCATAGATCTGGCCAACGAGGACGAAGCGGCAGGGGCCGTCGAGCGAGCTGTCGAGGCTTTTGGCCGCATAGACGTGCTGGTCAATGCCGCGGGCACCGACACGCCGGGCACGGTGGAGGAGCTGGACGTAGAGGGCTGGGATCGAACGCTCTCCGTGAACCTCAGGGCGCCGTTCTTGCTGTCCAAGGCTGTCTTTCCGTCCATGCGCGAGGCGGGCGGCGGCACGATCGTCAACGTCTCTTCAGTGGCGGGAAAGAAGGGTTGGGCCAACGCCTCGGCTTACTGTGCCTCCAAGTTCGGCCTCACGGGCTTCACCGAGGCGTTGGCCGACGAAGGGAAGGAGCACGGCATCCGGGCGATCGTGCTGTATCCTGGCGCAATGGCTACCAGCTGGGGCGCCTTCTCTCCCGAGGAGCGCCAGCAGAGCGAGCCGAACGAGGCCCCGT
>JALZEL010000247.1 GCA_030862075.1 Actinomycetota bacterium
GGGGGCACTGACTTCGCCGACCGCCCGCAGGAGGAGTCCTTGCTCTACATCCTGGATAAGGTGGGCAGCGATGGCGAGTATGGTGGGGGTGAGCCTGACATCCGGATTTCTGCGGAAGAGGCCGAAAGCGAGACCGTGCGCCCTGAAAAGTCGGCTATGAGACTAGAGCAACTACAGCCGTACTACCGGGGAGTCTACTTCGCCACCGTCTCGATGAATAAGAAGCTCGCAGACGAGGGCCTCCAGGGAGAAAGTATCGCCAAGAGGGTCAACGACTACCAAGGGCTGGTCACCGAGTACAACGCGGCAATCAAGGAAACTGTCAAGGTGAAGGGCGGCTAAGGTTCAGTAAAAGCCCTCGGATTCATTACGTTAAGAGCGTGCTTTGGTAAAGGAGAGACTTAGAACTGTTTTGTCAGCTCTCGTGTACGCGGAAAGAAGCCCTTTATCTTCGAAAAGGCAGCTTCGTGAGATCTGCGCTTATCTGCCACAGCCGACGGGCGGCAGCCTCGTCGTAAGAGTTCTCGGACGATCTGGCCTCGGCCTTCTTCGCGAAGTACTTGCCGCTCACGCCCTCCACCTCGGGGGAGGAGGCCAGGTAGATGGATGTTTCGGCTTCCTGCTCCGGACTTGAGAGGAATGGCTGCGTCAGCCTCGAAAGGAAGCCGAAGAACCCGCCACCGCCGCGGCCCAGGTTCGTCGCAGCCACACCAGGATGGACGCAATTGGCGGTAACGCCAGTACCCTCCAACCTCCTGGCCAGCTCATAGGTGAACTGAACCATGGCCAGCTTCGACTGGTTGTACGCCCGGATACCGCCGTATCCCTTTTCGCCTTGGAGGTCGTCGAAGTTTATGGTGCCCGAGCGCTCCCCCGACGAGGTGACGTTAACGATCCGGGCGGGGGCGCTAGCTTTTAGCACGTCGACCAGCAGGTTCGTCAACAGGAAGGGGGCCAGGTAGTTGATCGCGAAGGTAGCCTCGATCCCGTCCACGGTCACCGTGCGCCTGCTGAGAAAAACCCCGGCGTTGTTGATCAGCACGTGCAGTCGCCCGTACGTGCCCTTGAAGTTCTCTGACAGCCGACGAATCGAAGCTTGCGAAGAGAGGTCAGCCAGCATCAGGTCCACCGCCTCGTTGCCGCTCTTTTGCTTGATCTCCGTGATGGCGGCTTCGCCCCTGCCGCTGTCGCGGCCAAGTACGATCACTGTTGCGTCCATGTTCGCCAAGCCGAGGGCTGTCGCCTTGCCTATGCCCGAACTACCGCCGGTGATCAGGCATACCCTTCCCCGCATGCCGCTATTTGGGGTTTCCACCTTTTCCTCCGATCTCCTTAATGCAGGCCACCCACGGACGAGTACGTCACGCCGGGGCTGGGTCGGCACCCCCTACGGTCGCGGTTGGCATACCTCGTCAACCGGGTACGCTTATTCTAGAAACCCGCAGGTGCCGGCGCATCGTCCGTCAGGCCAGTTATGGACCTGTCCTTAGGTACGGGCGTCAGCATAGAAGAGGTGGTCTTCCGTTCACCCCGTACGAGAGCCGAGACGTCGCGGAGCGACATGCTTATCGTCTTCGAGCTCTTCATACTTGCCAGCTAACTCACAGACAGCGTGGGGGCAGCCGCCCCGGATCGCAGGCGGCACCCGGCAGACGAGCTCGTTCTCCTGCGATCCCTACCCCGAGGTCGAGGGTGCCGATCACGATCGCGAAGGTTACCACCGCGGCCAAGAACCCTACGGCATCCGCCCCGAAGCCAACCCCCAAAGCCGGTAGCGCCGCTCCGAGGTAGATGAAAACATAATAGGCGGAGAAGATCGCTCCGCGACTGCTCTCCGGTGCCATCCAGTCCACAAGCTGCTGGGAGCCCAGGAAGGCGAGGCCATGTCCCAAGCCCGAGACGATGGTGCCCGCGACGAACAGGAGCACGGACTCTTGGCGGAGGGCTATCACGATCAAAGCTAGCCCTGCTGCAAGGAGGACCGGGCCCACGACGATCGCCCGCCGGATGGGCCACCCACCAAATCCCAGCTGCCCGATTGCGGAGGTCCCCATGAGCGCAAAAACCACCGCCCCGGCCGCCATTTGGCTATCTACACGCAGCAGTTTATCCGTCACGGAGGGTCCTAAAGACATGTAGACCGCTACCACGCTGAAGGCTCCGAACGCCGCCACGGCGGCTAGGGCGAACGGCCTCTGAATACCTCGCGGCACCGAAAGGCGCTGGGGTAGCAGCGATGCTCCCCCGAGTGTGGTTTCCTTGACGGTCTCGGGCATCACCCAAACTCCCAGCAGTGCCGGGACTAGCAGGCCCACGTGAAGTACGAACACTAGCGCTGTGGGCCACGGTCCGTATTCAGCGAACACACCGGAGGCGAGTGGTCCGATAGCCAAGCCTCCGACCGCCGCCGTCGCCCCCACCCGCGCGGCGCGACCGTGGTCTCCTCTTGGTTCGAGCTCGGTGAGGGTAGCGACGGCGGTTCCGAGGGTAGCGCCTACCCCCAGGCCCTGCAGGACCCGAGCCACGAGAAGCCAACCCACCCCTTGGGCGAAGACGAAAACTACGGAGCCCATAGCTGCCAGCCCCAGGGCGGGTAGGAGCACCCGCCTTCTCCCCACCCGGTCGGAGAGGGGACCGAAGGTGATAAGGGAGAAGAGCGCCATCACCATGTACGCCGCGAAAACGACGGTCAGCACGCCGGCCGAAAACCCGAAGCGCCCCTGGTAGATGGGGTAAAGCGGGGTGGGGATGGTGGCCCCCACAAGTAGGAGGAACAGAGTGTAGGTGACCAGCCAAAAGGCGTGGTTCTTGCTCAGAGTCCGTGCCCTACCAAGTCTCACTGCTCCTTCAGTTGTCATCCTTGATACCCCATTTACCCCCTAGACCACCAGCAACCATTAAGCTTCCTCTCCATAGCCCCCGTGGAGGGCTGAGAGGCCTTAGCACCTCAGATCAGCGTCGTGTCTATGTAGCACCATCTCCAGGTTTCCCCCGGCTCGAACGACTGGATTATCGGGTGCCCGGCTGCGTGGAAGTGCTTCCTGGCATGCTTGTTCTTAGAGTTATCGCAACAACCCACGTGCCCGCAGGTCAAGCACTCGCGCAGGTGCACCCAGGTGTCTCCCATCTGCAGGCACTCCTCGCAACCTTGAGCTGTAGGCCTCACGTCGTTTATCTGGTCCAGGTGCGTGCATCGTTGCATACTCTCGTCCTTCCATTCTATGCGGGCACGGCCGCTATATAGAGCATGAAATGGGCCTAAAAGCTCAGCTGGCGCCGTCGCCTCCCCTCAGGTATATGACCAGCTCGATGGTGTGGTGGTCGGGGTTTCCCGAGACGCGCACCTCGTCGACCATGTTCTGGATCAGGAACAAACCCCAGCCCCGCGGCGTCTGCGTGCCCTCCAGCTTGGCCTCCAGGTCCGGAACCTCCTTGTCGGGGTCCGAGACCGGGCTTTTGCCCTGGTCTGTGATATACACGAACAGGGCCCTGTCCGAAGAGACCACCTGGATCTTGACCGGCACCTCGGGTCGGTACCTGTTGCCGTGTTCCATGGCGTTCATCGTCGCCTCGGCCACGGCGGTCTTGAGCCTCTCCAGGGTTCTCTCAGGCAATCCCAGCCCGCTCACCGCCCTGGCCACCTCCTCCGTCGCCCGGCGCTCGTTGCCGGGCTCGCTGGGGAGGCTAAAGCCGGTAAGGATTCGCCGGTCGCGGTTATCGCCCGCCGCGTCCAATCGCAACGGGGTCTCGCGATCACCCGCGCTAACCTTCGACCTCTCCAGGGTCACCAGGGTGATGTCGTCCTCCTGATGCCAGTTCTTGCCGGTGAAGCGGGTAAGCTCGGAGAGGAGGAAGCCGATCAGCGCAGAGCCACTTGAGCGGTGAGTCCTTACCAAACCCTGCAGCCGTGGGAAGCCGAACATCTCGCCTTTAGGGTCGTGCGCCTCTACCAGCCCGTCGCTGTAGAACAGGAGGTCATCCCCTGCGGCGAGGACGGCCTCTTCCTCCTCGTAGGGCACCCCCGACATCAGGCCAAGCGGCATCCCCCTCGCCCGCAACTCCTCGACCCGTCCGTCGTGTCGCTCGCACGGAATGTCATGGCCGGCATTGGCGTAGACAAGGCGCCCGCTGTTAGGGTCGAGGACGCCGTAGAAGCAGGTGACGAACGTGTTGGGTGGCATGTACGCGTACAGAACCTCGTTGGCCTCCCCCAACACCTGCCCCGGAGTGATGCCCTCTCTTTGGGCGACAGCGCGCAGCACGCTCTGGGTGTTGGCCATCACCAAGGCCGCCGCGATCCCCTTGCCTGAGACATCGCCGATGACGAGGCCCACACGGCCGTCTTTCAAGCGGAGGAAGTCGTAGAAGTCGCCGCCCACCTCTCGCGCGGGTTGGTAGTGGTAGGCTATCCCCCAGCCCTCGAGCTCGGGCAAGTCCTTTGGGAGCAAGGCGTGCTGGATGCGCCGCGCCATCCTGAGTTCCTGCTCGACTGAGTGGTAGAAGGTCTCCAGCTCCCTGTTGGCTTGCTCGAGATCCTCGCTGGTACGCTCGGCTTGGGTGCGGCTGCGCACTAGCAGCCAGGTGATCCCAAAGAGCAGGAGGCTCACGATGACGCCACTGGCGAGTACGAAGACCGGCAAGTTGCTCTCTGCTCCCTTCTCAAACCTGGGCAACGTGGCAAAGTACAGACTCCACCCGCGTCCGGCCACCTCGACGCGGCTCTCCTTGGAGAAGAGGGACTCGTTCTCCCTCTCTCCGGCGCGTTTAATGCCGTCGCGATCATAGAGGAGTGGGCTCGATGACGTATCCTCACCGTCGTAGACCTCGAAATCTATCAAGGGGTGGAAGGATCCCTTGAAGATCCCATCAAGTAACTCGTCACTTATGAACGAACCAACGATGAATCCTTGAAGCGCACGCCGCCGCTCGGCGACGGTTCCCAGCGACTCGCCCTTTTGATAGATCGGAAGGTACACGACGAAACCTGGTCGCAATGCAAGGTCAGCGTTATGGCTCGAGGGGGTCTCGCTCAGCACGTAGACCATCTTCGTCGCCCGCGGTGCTCCGCTATCCCGCGCTTGATCCATGGCCTCCCGGTGCACGGCTTCGGCGTAGAAGTCGTAGTTGAGCCTGCTCTCGTTGGCTTCGTCGAGGGGACCGGTGTAGGTTATGGGGAAATAAGCTAGGCGTTCCCCACCGGGGACCAGATCCGGCCGCAGCTCGGGCAGACCTTCGCCCCGCGTCCTCCGCGCGAAAGCCTCCCTCTCCTCGGGCGTCACGCG
>JALZEL010000273.1 GCA_030862075.1 Actinomycetota bacterium
GGGATCTACGAGGAGACGATCTTCGTAATCTTCGGCGACCACGGCGAAGGCTTCGGCGAGCACGGCCGCCTCTTGCACGGCGATACCATCTACGAGGAGGGCCTCCATGTCCCGCTCCTCATCCATGCCCCGGGGTGGTTCGAGGGCGGCGAGCGGGTAGAGGGTCTCTCGAAGCAAGTCGACATCTTGCCCACCGTGCTGGACATGCTCGGTTACGTGGTGGAGAACGGGGAGTACCCAGGCTACTCTCTCTTGCGCCCCATACCAGAGGACCGCCGCCTGATGTTCAGCTGCATCACCGACCGCAAGTGCCTGGCGAGCATAGAGGGCTCGGAGAAGTACATCCACCACTACGGCAACCAGCCGGACGAAGTCTTCGACCTATCGGAGGACGCTGGCGAGAAGCACAACCTCGCGAGCGAACGAGACAAGAAAGAGCTGGACGAGCGGCGCGAGGACTTATTCAGGTGGCGTTCGGAGGTCAACGCCCAGTACGGTGGCGAGTAGGCGGGGATCGTCAGATCCGCGCGAAGTAGCCGGAAAGGTCAGACTGTTAGGGGGAAAGGCATATGCTATAACCTCTACCGATGCCCAATGTGCGACCGTATCTAGACCCGTTGCGCGGGTCCTGCGCTAATGCGTTAGGAGAACGCCATGGAGCTTTTTGAGGCCATTCGGCGCCGGAGGACCACGAACGGGCCATTCCTGTCCGAGCCGGTGAGCGCCGAGCACCAGCGGATGCTCGTGGAGTTGGCCGCGATGGCGCCGTCGCACTTCAACAGCCAGCCCTGGCGCTTCGTCCTGGTGGACGACAAAAAGGTCATCGAGGAGATCGCACGCATCAGCGGTGAGTCCATGCGCCGTCTCATGGAGGAGGGAACCTTCTGGAAGCGCTACCGGCCCTACTTCCGCTTCTCCGAGGAGGAGATGGAGGAACGCCGGGACGGCATCCACATCGACCAACTGCCCAAAGTCTTGAAGCCTTTCCGCCGTCAGATCTTCTCGGACACCGGCCAGGCCATCATGAACCGTTTCGGCGTTCCCAAAACCTTAGCCGAGGACAACCGAAAGCTGGTTGCGGGTTCGCCTTTGCTCTTAGCGGTGCTTCTCGATAAGATCGAGTACCGGCCCGGCGAGCTCTCGGGCTTCTACTCTATCTTTGGGATGGGCGCCGCCGTCGAGAACGTCTGGCTCGCCACCATCGAGCTCGGCATGGGTATCCAGTTCATCAGCGTGCCGATGGAAATCCCCGAGAAGTGGGAAGAGATTCGGCACCTGCTGGAGGTGCCCGATGACCTCGAGCTTATGGCGGTCTACCGCCTGGGCTACCTGCCCGAGGAGAAGCAGCGGCCGTCGATAGACTGGACGAGCACCCAGCGCAAGCGCCTCTCCCAGTACGTGTTCCGCAACACTTGCAGGTCGCCGGAAGCCGATGCCTTGGGAGTAGCGGGCAACGGACAGAGGTCCTGAACGCTTCGGTGCCCTCAACGAACCCGAAAGTCCTCTCCGTAGCGACGGCCGTGCCGCAGCACCGGGTTGCCCAAAGCGTGGCAAAGGACTTCGCGTGTGCCTTGTTCTCCGAGGTCTACAAGGACGTGGAGCGACTCCTGCCCGTCTTCGACAACGTGGAGGTAGACGGCCGCTACTTCTGCGTGCCGCCCGAGTGGTTCTACGAGGACCACTCGTTCCCCGAGAAGAACGCCCTCTACATCGAACACGCCCTCGGCCTCTCCGAGAAGGCCGCCCGCCGCGCCCTGGATAAGGTCGGCGCCGACCCGTCGGACGTCGGGGCCATCTTTTTCGTTTCGACTTCGGGCCTATCGACGCCTTCCATAGATTCCCAACTCCTCCCACCCTTGGGCCTCTCGGAGCACACGAGGCGCGTCCCCATCTGGGGACTGGGCTGCGCCGCTGGGGCGGGAGGGCTGGCGCGGGCTGCGGACTATGCCCGGGTCTACCAGGAGGAGCTCGTGCTGCTCGTCGGGGTCGAGCTGTGCGGTCTGACCTTTCAGAAGGGCGACCGCTCCAAAGCAAACCTCGTCTCCACGGCCCTCTTCGCCGATGGCGCGGCCGCCGTGGTCCTTGGCTGCGCACCGAAGGACGGCCTGGAGCTTTTCGCGAGCCACAGCACCACCTGGCCGGGCACCGAAGGCGTTATGGGCTTCGACGTGACTGAGGGCGGCTTGAGGGTGCAGCTCTCCCAAAGCGTCCCGAGGATAGTGCGCGACCGGATGCCCGAGAATTTGCGGACGGCCTGCTCCTCGGCGGGGATCTCGCTTGAGGATCTAGAGCACTTCGTTACCCATCCCGGCGGCGCCAAGGTCCTCGACGCCTTCGAGGAGGTATTGGAACTAGAGCCCGGCGGCCTCGTCCTTCCGAGGGAGATACTGCGGGACTATGGCAACATGTCGAGCGTTACGGTGCTGTTCATCCTCGAACGATTCCTCGATGTACAAGACTACTCGGCGAGGGATCACGGCGTCCTCTCGGCGATGGGACCGGGTTTCTCCGCCGAGCACGTCTTTTTCCGGTGCTGACGCTACTCGTCCTCGGCGTCGCCCTCGTCGCCACCCAACGCCTCCTTGAGCTCGTCCTCTCTCGCAGGAACGAGCGACGGATACGGGCGAGGGGCGCCGTCGAGCGGGGGAGGGGACATTACCCTCTCATGGTCGCCCTGCACGCTTTATGGATCGCCTCTACCCTCGTCGAGGGCATCTTGCGCGGTCCGGAAGTCCCCGCCCTTTGGCCGGTCCCGCTCGCGCTGTTCCTGCTCGCGCAGGCATTGCGCTACTGGGCGGTCTTCTCCTTGGGGGAGAGCTGGAACACGAGGATACTGGTCGTGCCCGGTGCGAAGCTCGTCAGACGCGGGCCATACAAGTACCTCGATCATCCCAACTACGTGGTGGTGGTCGTGGAGATCCTGGCCTTCCCCTTAATCTTCGGGGCGTGGGTGACGGCGCTCGTCTTCACGGCCCTTAACGCGGCGCTCCTCTACGTGAGGATCCGCGAAGAGGATCGCGCCCTCGCCGAACTCTCCGGATGATATAAGCTAGTCGGCGTTCAGCAAGAACAGTAGCTGATACCTGATAGCTGCCGACCGGAGGGAGGCAACTCATGCTAGATCTCAGATTCGTTCGCGAGAACTCCGAAGCTGTCAAGGAGAACTGCGAGAACCGGGGCGTCGAGGCGGACGTGGACCTGGTTGTTAACCTCGCAGACAGGCGCTCGAAGCTTATACAAGAGCTGAATCAACTCAGGCGGCGCCAGAACGAGATGGCGAGGAGTGTAGGCCAGGAGAGAGACCCCGAGAAGCGCGAGGGGCTTATAGCTGAATCGCGGCGGATGAAGGAACTCATCCCCGAAAGCGAGGCCGACCTCGCCGCCGTCGAGGGCCGCTTGAGGGAGGAGATGCTCAAGATTCCGAACATGACCCACCCGGACGCGCCCATCGGCAAGGACGACACGGAGAACGTCGAGATAAGGCGTGAGGGCGAAATCCCTAACTTTGGCTTCGAACCGAAGGACCACATCGAGCTCGGCGAGCTATCGGGCACCATAGATTTCCAGGCGGGCACGAAGGTAGCGGGGAGCAAGTTCTACTTCCTGCGAGGGGATGCGGTGCTCCTGGAGCTCGGGCTTGTTCGTTATGCTTTAGACAACCTCATCGAGCGTGGCTACGAGCCGACGATCACGCCGGACCTGGCGCGAGACGAGGTGCTCGTCGGGACGGGATTTATCCCGCGGGGACCGGAGACTCAGATCTACTCCATAGAAGACTCGGACCTCTCGCTCATCGCCACCGCCGAGATCACGCTCGCGGGCTCCCTCGCCGGCGAAATCCTGAACGAAGATCGCCTCCCCATCCGGCTCGCCGGGCTCTCCCACTGCTTCCGCACCGAGGCTGGCTCCCACGGTCGCGCGAGCCGCGGCCTCTACCGAGTCCACCAGTTCACAAAGGTCGAGATGTTCGCCTTCACGACTCCTGAACAGTCCGAGGCGATGCACGAAGAGATGCTAGGCATAGAAGAAGAGATCTTTCAGGGCTTGGGCCTCCCGTACCGGGTCGTGGAAATCTGCACCGGAGACCTAGGCGGCGCCGCCTACCGCAAGTTCGACCTTGAAGCTTGGATGCCCGGCCGCGACGCTTACGGTGAGGTCACCAGCACCTCCAACACCACCGATTACCAGGCGAGGCGTCTACAGATCCGGTACCGCAAAAACGGAGGGCGCCCCCATCTCCTCTACACCCTCAACGGCACCGCCATAGCAGTAAGCCGCGCCCTCATCCCCATCTTGGAGAACTACCAGCAAGAAGACGGCTCTATCCAGATCCCCGAAGCCCTAATTCCCTACGTCGGCAAGAAGGTGCTCGAGCCCGCCGGCTAAAACTCAAGTCCCCGTCCCACAGGCACTCAATAACGACGCCGCCTCGCTCCAGTCTTTCGGCCCCGGACGCTATACTCTCACCTGAGTTTGTATATGGAGAGGAGCGTCGGATGGTCGAGGCGGTCGAGAAGCTCACGAAGAAGGGCGAGGACCCGAGCAAGTGGTACCTGCAGCTCGTCCGGATGGCGAAGCTCGCCGACTACGGGCCGGTGCGAGGAACGTTCGCCATAAGGCCGTACGGCTTCGCGATCTGGGAGCGCATCCAGCACGACCTCGACGGCCGCTTTAAGGCTACCGGCCACCAGAACGCCTACTTCCCACTCCTCATCCCCGAGAGCTACCTCAAAAAGGAGGCTGCACACGTCGAGGGTTTCGATCCCGAGCTCGCCTGGGTGACTGTTGGGGGACGCGAGGAGCTCGAAGAGAGGCTTGCCATCCGGCCAACCTCCGAGAGTATCATCTGCGACTTTTACAGGAACTGGATCCAGAGCTACCGCGACCTGCCGATCCTCGTCAACCAGTGGTGCAACGTCATGCGCTGGGAGAAGGTGACCCGTCCCTTCCTGCGTACCGCCGAGTTCCTCTGGCAGGAAGGACATACCGTCCACGCCACCGCCGAGGAAGCCAGGGAAGAGGCCCTGAGGATGTTGAACGTCTATCGCGACTGCTTCTACGAGACCCTGGCGATCCCCGTCCTAACCGGCGTCAAAAGCCCTTCGGAACGCTTCGCAGGGGCGGTCGAGACCTATACCTGCGAGGGTCTGATGGGCGACGGTCGGGCGCTGCAGGCAGCGACGAGCCACGATCTGGGTCAGAACTTCGCCCTGGCCTTCGACATCACGTTCCTCGACGAGAATCAGGATCGGGTGTACGCCTACCAGACCTCCTGGGGCTTCTCGACGCGCACGATCGGAGGCCTCATCCTCGTGCACGGGGATGATCGAGGACTGAAGCTACCGCCGAAGCTCGCGCCCACACAGGCGGTGATAGTTCCGATCTGGCGCGGCAAGAACAAGGGCGAGGTCAAGCGCGAGGCCGAGAAGCTGTACGTCGAGCTTAAGGGTGAAGCGGGGGTCCGGATGGAGGTAGACCTCGACGAGGAGCACTCGCCGGGCTGGAAGTTCAACGAGCACGAGCTCAGGGGCGTGCCGGTGCGGGTCGAGATCGGCCCGAAGGACATCGAGAAAAACCAGGTCGTACTCGTCCGGCGCGACACGGGGGAGAAAGAGTTCGTCGGGCGCGAGGAGCTCGCGGTACGGCTACAGGCGTTGCTGTCGGACATTCAGGAGAACATGCTTCGCCAGGCCGAGGAGTTCCGCGAGACGAATACGAGGAGGGCTGAGAGCTACGGGGAGTTCAAGGAGATCGTCGAGGAGAAGCGCGGCTTCGTCTTGGCCCCCTGGGACGGCACCGAAGAGACCGAGCAGAAGATCAAAGAAGAGACGAAGGCCACCATCCGGCTTTTGCCCTTCGAGCGCGAAGAAGGGAAGGACCTCGTCTCCGGCAAGCCCGGCCAGACCGCCTTCTTCGCTCGGGCTTACTGAGTAGGTCCTGAGGGACGTCGGGCGGGGGGTAGCGAACGGACGAGCACGTCACCGCCGATAGACTTGAGCAACCGGACCCCGGGTAACGGGCGGGATCGTTTCGGGAAATGGGCACCGCCGCCGGGCTCGAGGGACCGCCCTCGCCCTGATCTGCCAAAACCGAGAGGGGCAGGAGATTAGGGCCACGCTCGCGGTCGCCTTCGCGATGGGGACAGCGATCTCGCTTCTGGTCCTTGCTCTCGCCGAGAGGGTCGGCCTGGATCATCTCCTCCTCGCGCTCGAGCTCTTGCTCGCGCTCCTCCTCGGGCTGTGGGGCGCAGGATTCTTTGCCAGGCTTCTGTCCGGGCGCTGGTTGCGCCCCGCACTCCTCCTGTTCGCCGCCGTCTCCGGGTTTGTGGCGCTGCTCCTCGGTATCGCTGGATAGCAGAAGACCGGGACACGCAAAATGCCCTCGGCGGCGATACCGAGGCCACCACACGATTCCGATGATTTCGTACGGTAGCGGGTCCTAGCGGCATTCGAGCTCAGTAGATGTGAACCTAACGGTCACGACGACAAATGTCTCTGCCTCAACCAGAAGACGGTCCGCTACCACATCTCCAACACTTCACCAAGCTCCAGGTCGCGGATAGGGTGCAGGCCTTCATCCGCACTCGCGAGGCCGGGCTGGGACAGAACCGGACGTAGACACTGTAGTCGAGCGCACACTGCGCCAACCGGTAACGGAATATTGTAAGGGAACTGACCTTCCATTTTCGCTTGCCCTTGACGCTGAACCCTAAGGTGTTTTAGCATCTTGTTCTACGCGGACTCGCATCGAGAGCGGTGGAGGGAACTGGCCCTACGAAACCGCGGCAACCGGCGGCGAGCTAGCAGAACTAGCCACCGCGAGGTGCCAAGTCCAGCAGGGCCGAACGGTCCTGGAAGATGTGGGGAGAGCCGGAGGGCCTCTTCTACGGAGCGGGTTGCGCGAGCGGCGGAAAACCCGACACGGTAGAAGGAGGCTGCATCACCACTGAGTATGACACTAGACCCGGGTGCTGGGGCTAACCGCGCCCCGGCCCGCCCAAACAAGAACTTTCACCATATAGGCTCTTTCGAGCCCGAACTCGGCGGTTACCTAGAAGAGGTCACGCTCGCCTACGAGACGTGGGGCGAGCTAGACGATGCGGGCGAGAACGCCGTGCTAGTTGCCCACGCCTTAACGGGCGACTCCCACTGCTCCGGCGGGCCCTCCGAGGCGTACAAGAGGGGCGGCTGGTGGGACGCGATGGTCGGGCCGGGGCGCTCCGTAGACACCGACGAGTATTTCGTCGTGTGCTCAAACGTCCTGGGCGGCTGCTCGGGGAGTACGGGGCCGGCTTCTGTGGCTCACGAAACCGGGTATCCTTACGGGATGAGGTTCCCGGTCATAACCATCCGGGACATTGTACGGGCGCAGAAGCGGCTTCTGGACGACCTAGGGGTGCGCAAGATCGAGGTCATCCTCGGGGGGTCCATCGGGGGGCAGCAGGCCCTGGAGTGGGCGGTCGAGTATCCGGATTTCGTGGAGAAGTCGGTGGTGATAGCGGCGAACGGGGCTCTAGGGCCACTAGGGCTGGGGATGAGCGAGATCGGACGCCGCGCCATCATGGCCGATCCCTTCTGGCGGGGCGGCGATTACTACGGGGAGGAGAAGGGCCCGGAGACGGGCCTCGCCATAGCCCGGATGGCCGGGATGTTGACCTACCAGAGCGCCACCGGCCAGTGGGAGAGGTTCGGCCGCGAACCCGCGAGCCGGCCCCCCTTATACGAGGAGTTCGGCGGTAGGTTCGAGATAGAGAGCTACCTCCACTACCAGGGCCAAGACCTGGCCGGCCGCTTCGATGCCAACTCCTACCTGTACTTGACGCGCGCGATGGACATCTACGACGTGGGCTTCGGGTATGCTTCGCAGGAGGAGGCCTACGAACGGGTAGATGCAGCAGTGCTCTTCGTTGGCATCTCGAGCGACTGGCTCTTCCCGGCGACCGAGGTGCGCGCGTCGGCGGAGAAGGCGAAGGGAGCTGGGGCGGAGGCATACTACGAGGAGATGGAGTCCTTAAACGGGCACGACGCCTTCTTGAAGGACTGGGACGACCTTAGAGCGGCCGTCGAGCCGTTCCTCGATAATTAGGAGGAAGATATGACGGACACTGCTGACCAGAAGATACGGGAGCGCGAGTACGGGTTCGACACCCTGGCGCTGCACGGCGGGCAGGAGGTCGATTCGGGGACCACGGCGCGGGCGGTGCCAATCTACCAGTCGACCTCCTACGTCTTCCACGATACTGACCACGCGGCGAACCTCTTCTCGCTCTCCGACGAGGGCAACATCTACACCCGCATCATGAATCCCACGACGGACGTCTTCGAGAAGCGGATGGCGCTCCTGGAAGGGGGCGTCGGGGCTTTGGCGACCTCCAGTGGGCAGGCGGCGGAGACGTTGGCGCTCTTGAACATCATGGGGGCTGGCGACGCGATAGTCTCGGCCGCCGGCCTCTACGGTGGGACCTACAACCTCTTCCACTATACCCTGCCCAAGATCGGCGTGGACGTGAAGTTCGTGGACGACAGGGACCCGGAGAACTTCCGCGAAGCCATAACAGACAAGACCAAAGCGCTCTTCGCCGAGACCGTCGGCAACCCGTCGCTGAACACTTTGAACATCGAGGCCGTGGCGGCGGTGGCGCACGACGCGGGGATACCCCTCATCATAGACAACACCCTACCCTCGCCGTACCTGGTGCAACCCCTCGAGCACGGGGCCGATATCGTGGTCCACTCGGCGACCAAGTTCATCGGCGGGCACGGGACGAGCATAGGCGGCGTGATCGTGAGCAGCGGCGACTTCCCCTGGGACAACGGGAAGTTCCCCGGGTTCACCGACCCCGACCCCTCTTACCATGGCCTCCAGTTCTACCCCGCTTTGGGCGAGCTGGCGTACATCCTCAAGGCCCGCGTCCAGCTCTTGAGGGACTACGGTCCGGCCCTTAGCCCGTTCAACAGCTTCCTCTTCTTGCAGGGCCTGGAGACCTTGCCCTTGAGGATGGAGCGCCACTCGCAGAACGCCCTCGCCGTCGCGGAGTTCTTGCAAGGCCACCCGAAGGTCAACTGGGTCAACTACCCGGGCCTCCCCGATCACCCGACGCATGACCTGGCGCGCAAGTACCACCGGGGAGAGATGTACGGCGCCATCCTGGGCTTCGGCATAGATGGCGGCCTGGAGGCCGGCAAGCGCTTCATAGACCGCCTCGAGTTGCATAGCCTGCTCGCGAACGTGGGCGACGCGAAGAGCCTGGTTATACACCCGGCCTCGACTACTCACTCACAGCTCTCGGTGGACGAGCAGAAGGCCACCGGAGTGACGCCGGATTACGTGAGGCTGTCGGTGGGCCTGGAGGCCATAGACGACATCCTTTACGACCTCGACCAGGCGCTGAACGGGTCGTGAAGCGCGTCGAGCTGGTCCAGCTGGGTTTGGGGAACGTCGGTCGGGCGGTCGCCCAGATCGTATTGGAGGAACGCAAACGCTGGCTCGAGCGGTGGGGCGTGGAGATCGTGTACCGGGCCGTCGTCGATACCTCGGGCGCTCTGGCGGGCGAGGAGCTCTTGCCCCAGGCCATCCGCCTGAAGGAGGAGGGGAGCAAGCTCTCCGAGTTGGGCGTCGAGCCTTTGGAGGACGTCTTGCGCTCGGAACCCGAGGCGGGGGCGACGCGCGTCGTCGTGGACCTCGCGGTGCACGGGGATACCTCGGATCTCGATCTGCTCGGGGTGGAGAACGGGGCGTACCTGGTGCTCTCCAACAAGGGCCCGCTCTCGGGGACGACGCAGCGCTACGAGCGGCTCGTCGGGACTTTGGGCGACAGGCTGTGGCACGAGGCGACCGTCGGCGCCGGGATGCCCGTCATCTCGACGCTAAAGAGCGTCATCGAGGGCGGCGATGAGGTGTTCGAGATCCAGACAAGCCCGAGTGGTACTTTGGGCTTTATCATGAGCGCCGTCGAAGGCGGGCGATCTTTCTCCGAGGCGGTGAGGGAGGCGGTGGAGCTTCGCTACACCGAGCCCGACCCCCGCGACGACCTCTCGGGGCTGGACGTGGCCCGCAAGGCGATCATACTCGCCCGCACCATGGGCCGGAAAATAGAGCCCGAGGAGATCCCCTACGAGTCCCTCGTGCCTAAAGGTCTCGAGGACGTCCCCCTGCAGGAGTTCATGGAGAGGCTACCCGAGGCCGACGAGGAGTTCGCTGAGCGGCTTCTGGCGGTGGAGGAACATCACATGCTCCGCTACCTGGCCCGCATCCCCGCGCAGGGACCAGTCGAGGTCGGCCTCGTGGACACGCCCGTTGAGAGCCCCTTCGGCCCCATAAACGGCCCCGTGAACGTCTTCGACTTCCGCACTCGACGCTACTCAGATGTCACCCTGACCATATCGGGCCCCGGGGCTGGCCCCGAGAGGACCGCGAGCGGCGTCGTCTTCGACCTGCTCGACATAACTCACAAGGTCGTAGAAGAAGAGGGTGGTTAGCGTGCAAAACGGATACACGGTCGCGGTGGTGGGCGCCGGGCTCGTCGGCGAACGCCTGGTTGCCGAACTCAGGCGCCGGGAGTTCCCCCTGAAGGAGCTTCGCGTCCTGGCCCGTAGCGTGCGCCGGGTTACTTTAGCTGGAGAGAGCTTCGAGGTCGGGGTGGCGAAGCCCGACGCCTTCGAGGGCGTGGACCTCGCGCTCTTCGCCGGGACCGAGGGGGAGAAGGGCGCCGCGGTCCAACTCGCCCACGAGGCCACCGATCGTGGCGCCGTCGTAATAGATAATGGGAGCGACTTCCGGCTCGATACCGAGGTGCCCCTCGTGGTGCCCGAGGTGAACGTGGATGCTCTAAACGACCACAAGGGTATAATCGCCAACCCAAACTGCTCCACTATACAGCTGGTCGTAACGCTCGCTCCTATTGCCCGCGAACTCGGCCTCAGAAAGGTGGTCGTCTCAACTTACCAGGCCGTCTCGGGCGCTGGGAGGAACGGTGTCGAGGCTTTGGAGAACGGGCGGGAGGACGCCTTCCCAAAGTCCATCGTCGGGAACGCCATCCCGATCATCGGTGGCGTGGGCGAGGACGGGTACACGACGGAGGAGAACAAGATGAAGGAGGAGTCGCGCAAGATCCTCTCTCTCCCCGATCTCCCGGTCTTCCCGACGGCCGTCCGCATCCCCGTCCATACCGGACACTCCGAGAGCGTCTACGTCGAGACCGAAAGGGACGTAACGCTGCCGGAGGTCTTAGAACTCTTCCGCGAGGCGCCCGGCGTCTCGTTCTCGGGCGATGCGCTGGACTTCCCAACGCCACTCGAAGCCGCGGGCGACCCCGGGGTCTTCGTCGGGAGGGTGCGCGTGGACGAGGGTGCACTAGAGTACTGGTGCGTCTCGGACAACCTCTTGAAGGGAGCCGCGACGAACGCGGTCCAGATCGCCGAGTCACTCGTCGGGGCGAGGGTGTAGAGCGTATCTGGTAAGGGTGCCGAACCTGGAGATCAGGTCCGCAACGCCGGACGACGTCCCGCTGATCCTCTCGTTCGTAAGGGAGCTCGCCGAGTACGAGCGCCTCTCGCACGAGGTCGTCGCCACCGAGTACACCTTGGGGGAGTCGCTCTTCGGGGAACGGCGGGGGGCCGAGGTGGTGATCGGGTACCGCGAGGGCACTCCCGCCAGCTTCGCGCTCTTCTTCCACAGCTTCTCGACCTTTCTGGGCAGACCCGGGATATACCTGGAAGACCTCTACGTGAGGCCCGAGTTTCGCAGCCTGGGCATGGGACGCGCTCTGCTCGCCCATCTCGCCAAGCTGGCGAAGGAGCGCAACTGCGGGCGTCTCGAATGGTCCGTTCTCGACTGGAACGAGCCGGCCATTAGGCTGTACAAGGGCGTAGGCGCCGTCCCGATGGACGAGTGGACACTGTACCGCGTAGCCGGGGAGGCGCTGGACAAGCTGGCAGCCCGGGGCTGACCGTCGTGCGGCCCTGTACGAAGGGCCACCGACTCGCTACACTTGGGGAAGCCAAGGGCCAAAGGAGGGAGCATGACTGAGGAGAGACGCTCTTTTTGGGACAGGATCTTCAACACCCGGACTAGCAATGAGCGGGAGAGAAAGGTAGTCGAGTACGTCGTCCACCGCATAGGTGAGGGGGCGCACCTGGGAGACGTGTTGCAGGAAGAGTACGTCCGCCGCAACGCCTCGTCCGAGGAGATCGAGACCATTCTCGACAACCCCAGGCTCGTCGAGACTGCCCGCGAGGAGATGCGCAAGGACTTCTCCTCTGGCGAACTCGACCCGCGCCGGCGCCCGACTTAGCGTCCGGGATTAGCGAGCTGGCGGAGGGAGAATCGTGTCCGAACTCCCGCGCCTCGTGCGGACGTCCTTTCTCAAGGTAGCCTACGACGAGCGCGGGGATCCGGGAGCGCCTGCTGTCGTGCTGCTCCCCGGTTTTCCCGCCGACGCGCGGACTTGCGAGAGGGTCGCCGGCCTTCTGACCGATGCCGGGTACCGCCTCCTAGCCCCTTACCTGAGGGGTTTCGGTGCGACCCGGTTCCTCGACGAAGACACCCCCCGAAGCGGACAACTCGTATAGCTCGGGCAAGACGCCGTCGAGTTCACCGATGCTTTGAACCTCACTGGTTTGTCCTCATCGGCCACGACTGGGGCGCGTGCCGCTTACGTCGTCGCGACCCTGCAACCGGAGCGGGTGCGCGTCCTGATCACATTCTCCGTAGGCTACGGCACGAACGACCCTAGTCACCAGCTCTTTTTCGCGCAGGCCCGAGCGTACTGGTATCAATGGTCCTTCGGCCTGGAACGCGGCCGAGCGGCGCTGGAATAGGACCGGCGCGGGTTGTGCCGTCGGCTCTGGGAGACTTGGTCGCTGGGCTGGCGCTTCGACGACGAGGAGTTCGAGGCGATGGCACGCTCCTTCGAAAACACGGACTTCGTCGAGGTCTCGATCCACTCGTACCGGCACCGCTGGGGCGACGCCCCCGGCGATCCGACCTACGACGCGCTAGAAGCGCGCCTCACAGATCCGCCGCAAGTCGCTGTCCCGACCACCCTCCTCCAGGGGGCCGACAACGGCGCGACGCTGCTCGAGACCTCCGGAGGCAAGGAGAGCTACTTTACGGCCGGGTATACCCGCCACGTCTTTTCCGGCGTTGGGCATTGCGTGCAACGTGAGCGGCCCGAGGCGGTCGTCGAAGCTGTCCTCGAACGCGCGACGGCGGGATGAACCGGGTATCGCCCTCGCGATCCCGTCCGGTTGTATAATCTTAGAGTCGCTAACCCCTTACATGCGCTTTTTGGAGGCTTCGATGCCGATTTACGAATACAAGTGCGAGAACGGACACGTCTTCGACGTGTTGCAGAGGTTGTCCGACGATCCTTTGACGGAGTGCACCGTCTGCGGCGCACCCGTAACGAAGGTTCTCCACCCGGTCGGCATCTCCTTCAAAGGCTCGGGCTTCTACTCCACCGACTACGACAAGAAAGGTCCGAAAGGGGAGCCGAAGGAAGCCGCCGCTACCAGCGGCGACTCTTCGAACGGCGCCTCCGACTCCGGCTCCAAAGCAAAGAAGTCCGAGAAGACCTCAACCGAGAAAAGCACCAATAAAGAGGATTGAGGTCCGACGTGGCAAACGTTCCCCCCGGACAAACTTTGAGGAGTCCCACTCGGCAGGTCGACCAAAGCTCGGGGCGCAAGGCCATCCTCGCCCTTACCTTCCTCTTCGTGCTCGTCTCGGTCTCCATCTCTGCCGGGCTCGTTGTCTACACCGCCTGGAACCATGACCTCAGAGATGGCCTCTTCGCCCTCGCCTTCGCTGTCCTGAGCGCCAAGATGGCCTTCTCCTGGGTCCTCTGGCACGACGACGAAAAGGAGCACGAACTCCCCAAGTAGCACCGCCGGGCCCGGAACGTTTCTTGAAAAGTGCTGCAAAACAGACCTCAACTTTTGGTTGAGGTGGTATAGACATACGCTTCTCTTCGACTTATAGTGGCGCCCGTCTAGGAAGGACGGGGAGAACGGGCGACGGCGGGGCCTAGCGTCTCTAGGTCTCCGCCGGCCGTTCCGCCGGTTGGATGTAGGGGAGGAGCGGTTTGTCGGTCACGCCTTTCGCGCATTTGCACTGCCATTCGGAGTACTCATTGCTCGACGGGGCGAGCCGGATCAAGGACCTCATCTCCTTCGCCAAGGAGCAGAACATGCCCGGCCTCGCGCTCACCGACCACGGCGTGATGTACGGCGCGATCAAGTTCTATAGCGAGGCGAAGAAGGCCGGCATAAAGCCCATCATGGGCTGCGAGGTGTACGTCACCGCCGACAGGAGAGCTCGCAGCCGCGCCCCTTACTACCACCTCACGCTCCTCGCTCGCACCCCCGAAGGCTACAAAAACCTCATGAAGCTCTCGACGGTGGGCTACCTCGAAGGCTACTACTACAAGCCGCGGGTGGACGTGCAGAGCCTAAAGAAGCACGGCAAGGGCATCATCTGCCTCTCCGGTTGCCTCTCGGCGGAGGTGCCGACCCGCATCTTAGAGGGACGTTTAGATGAGGCACGCAAACTGCTTTTGGAGTACGCGGAGATCTTTGACGCGGTGTTCTTAGAGATGCAGGACCACGGCATCCCCGAGCAGCGGCGCGTCAACGAGGGGCTCGTCAGGCTGCACAAGGAGACCGGGATACCGCTCGTCGCGACCAACGACTCACACTACACGGCGAAGGGCGACGCCAGGATGCACGACGTGCTCCTATGCATAGGAACCGGCAAGTTTCACGCTGACCCCGACCGGATGAGGTTCTCCGGCGAGGAGTTCTACGTCAAGACGGCCGAGGAGATGGAGAGGCTCTTCCCGGAGCACCCGGAGGCTTTGCAGAACACCCTCACGGTGGTGGACCTAGTCGAGGACCCGGGGATAGAGCTCGACAAGACGCGCCTGCCCAACTTCCCCAAGCCCGGGGGGTACACCGCCGACGAATACTTGAGGGAGCGGTGCGAAGCGGGGCTCGTAAAGCGGTACGGTGAGATCACACCGGAGATAAGGAGGCGGCTCGACTTCGAGCTTTCGACCATCGGCAAGATGGGGTTTGCCGACTACTTCCTCATAGTCTGGGACTTCGTCAAGTTCGCGAAGGATAGGAAGATAGCGGTGGGGCCGGGGCGGGGATCTGCTGCGGGCTCCATCGTAGCCTACGCGTTGGAGATTACGGACCTCGACCCGCTCGAATACACGCTGCTCTTCGAGCGGTTCTTGAACCCGGACAGGATCAGCATGCCCGACGTGGACATAGACTTCTCGGTTTCGGGTCGCGGCGAGGTGATGCGCTATGTCACCGAGAAGTATGGCGGGCTCGAGCACGTCGCCCAGATCATCACCTTCGGTACCCTGGGCGCCAAGGCAGCGATACGCGACGCTGGGCGCGTCTTCCAGTACCCTTACGACGCGACCGACAAGCTCGCCAAATTCATCCCCGAGAAGCCGGTCGGGACGACCCTGAGGGACGTGCTAAGGCAGGAGAACGGCTCTTACACGCCAACGGAGAAGCATCCCGGGGCGGGGCGGGAGATGCTCCAGTTCGTCCAGCAGAACGCCGAGGCGAAGAAGATCCTCGACACCGCCTTCGAGATAGAGGGCTTCGCCCGCCACGCCGGGACCCACGCCGCCGGCGTCGTCATCTCCGAGGAGCCACTGACGGATATCGTCCCGCTGCAGTTCACCAAGACGCGAGGAGTTCAGGTGGACGAGGACGAAGAACTTCCCGTCATGGTCCAGCACCCGATGAGCGACGTGGAGGCCCTGGGCCTCTTGAAGGTAGACTTCCTGGGGTTGAGGAACCTCGACGTGATCGAGGAGACCCTGGAGATCGTGCGGGAGACGACAGGCTTAGAGGTGGACATAAGGAACATCCCCCTCGACGATGAGAAGACGCTGAAGCTCTTCGCGAGGGGCGACACGTTCGGGGTGTTCCAGTTCGAGTCGAGCGGGATGCAGCGGATGCTCCAGGAGGTCAGGCCAGACCGTTTCGACGACCTCGTGGCCTTGAACGCCCTTTACCGCCCGGGTCCGATGGACTACATCCCCAACTTCAAGCGCGGCAAGCACAACCCCGAGAGCGTGCAGTACTCCGACCCGCGCCTGAAGCCCATCTTGGAGCCGACCTACGGCGTTGCGGCCTACCAGGAGCAGCTCATGGAGATCTCCAAATCTTTAGGCGGCTTCACCCCCGGCGAGGCCGACACCCTGCGCAAGGCCATCGGCAAAAAGAACGCCAAGCTCATCGCCACGCTCAAGGACAAGTTCGTCGACGGCTGCAAGGCCAACGAGGTCGCTCCAAAGACCGCCGAGGAGCTGTGGAACTGGATGGAGAAGGCGGGCGGCTACTCGTTCAACAAGAGCCACTCGGCATGCTACTCCTTCCTCGCTTTCCAGACGGCGTACCTCAAGGCGCACTACCCCGAGGCGTACATGGCCGCCCTCATGAGCAGCGTGATGAATACCAAAGACCGGGTACCGCAGTACGTGGCGGAGGCGCGGGCGATGGGAGTAGAGGTCCTGCCGCCGGACGTCAACGAGAGTGGGCACCGGTTCACGGTGGTGGGGGAGACCATCCGCTTCGGGCTCTCGGCGGTAAAGAATGTCGGGAGCAACTTCGTCGAAGAGATCATGGCCGCCAGGGAAGAGGATGGACCTTTCGAGGACCTCTTCGAACTGTGCGAGCGCGTGGACTGCAAGACCTACAACAAGCGCACGATAGAGTCGCTCATAAAGTGCGGCGCCTTCGACTCTTTGGGGCACTCGCGGGCGGCCTTGCTGGAGGTACACGCCCAGGCCGTCGAGCTTGCCCACAAGGGCGCAAAGAGCGTAGACGACACCCAGTTCTCCATGTTCGACCCGGCGGAGCTAGCCGAGCTTGCCCCGCCCAAACCGCCGGTCCCCGACGTAGAGGACGACCAGCGCCACACTTTAGAGTGGGAAAAAGA
>JALZEL010000310.1 GCA_030862075.1 Actinomycetota bacterium
CCGGGGGCGCCGTGCTGTACGTCGGAAAGGCGAAGAACATCCGGAGCCGGGTGGCGAGCTACTTCACCCGCTCCGGAGACGGAAGGCCGAAGATAGCGGAGCTGCGCGGGCGCGTCCGGCAGATAGATTTTATAGCTACCCGCACGGAGACCGAGGCGCTCGTCCTCGAGGCGAACCTAATAAAACGCCACCGGCCGCGCTTCAACGCCTCGCTCCGGGACGACAAGAGCTACCCCTACATCGTGGTCACGCTCGGGGACGAGTACCCGCGGGTCTTCGCCACGCGCTCCTCCCACGACCCACGCCACCGCTACTTCGGCCCGTTCCCGAGCGCGAGCTCCGTCCACGCAACGCTCGACGTGCTCAACAAGACCTTCCCTTTCCGCAAGTGCCGGGGCCCCGAGCCGGGGCGGCGCAGCGGGGTGCCGTGCCTCAACTACCACATCGGGCGCTCGGTGGCGCCGTGCATCGGGGCTGTGACGAAGGAGGAGTACGACGAGATCATCGCCGACGTCATAGCGTTCCTCGAGGGGCGGGTGGACGGCCTGATCCGCGAGCGCGAGACGGCTATGCGCGAGGCAGCCAAAGCTATGGATTTCGAGCGCGCCGCGAAGCTGCGCGACGAGGTCTCCGCCCTCCAGCACGTCCGCGACCGCCAGCAGGCGACCATAGCCTCCGAGGACTCCTTCGACGCCGTCGGCGCCTACGCCGAGGACGAGTCGGCCTGCGTGCAGGTCTTCGCCGTGCGCGACGGCCAGATCGTGAACCGCGATTCGTTCCTCTTGGACAACTACGGCGAGGCCCCGGCCGAGGGCGTCGCCCTCTCGTTCATCCCGCAGTACTACGGTACGGCCACCGTCCCCCGGGAAGTGCTGGTCCAATCCGAGGAGCCTGAGGAAGAGTTGGCCACGCTCGCAGACCACCTCTCGGGGCTGCGCGGGGCGCGGGTGGAAGTGCGCCGCCCGCAGCGGGGCGACAAGCGGCGCATCCTGGAGATGGCCCTCCACAACGCGGAGCTCGGCTTGGAGCACGAGCGGGTCCTAGAAGAGGCGCGGCGCAACAAGGTAGCCTCGACGCTCGACGGGCTGCGGGAGGAGCTCGCGCTGCCCAGGATCCCGGTGCGCATAGAGTGCTACGACATCTCGAACACTATGGGGACCAACTCGGTGGCCTCGATGGTAGTCTTCCAGGGTGGTCGGCCCGCCAAGGGCGAGTACCGCCGCTTCAGGATCAGGACCGTCGAGGGGGCTGACGACCCCGCGAGCATGGCCGAGGTAGTAAGGCGCCGCCTCGAGCGCCTGAAGGGGGGCGACGAGAAGTTCACCCCAGCGCCGGACCTGATCCTGCTGGACGGCGGCAAGGGCCAGCTCTCCGCCGTCATGCCGGTGATAGAGGAGATGGGTGTGGCCTCCGAGCTGCCGGACATCCCTGTGCGCTCGCTAGCCAAGCGCGACGAGGAGGTCTTTCAGCCGGGCCGCCCGGAGCCGGTGCTGCTCGACCGCAACTCCCCGGAGCTGCACCTCCTCCAGCGCGTCCGCGATGAGGCCCACCGCTTCGCGAACACCTACCACCGCAAGCTGCGCACAAAGGAGATGACAGCCTCCGTCCTCGACGAGCTGCCAGGCGTGGGACCGACGCGCAAGAAGAAGATCCTGGAGCACTTCGGCACCCCCGAAGCCTTCCTCGACGCCTCCCTCGAAGAACTGGAGGCCGTGCCTGGCCTCCCCGGCAAAGTCGCCCGCGAGGTCCACGCCCGGCTGCATAAATAGCATTTCAGCACGGCGCTTCGCGCCTTGTCAGCACGCTCCGGCCCTTCGGGCTTCGCTTCTCAGCACGCCCGCTTCGCGGGCTTCTCAGCCATGTAGAGAGCAGTTCGCTGCTCCCCAGCACTCGATAGAGCTTCTACCGGCAAGCCCTCTCGCAAAGCGCTGCCTGGGTAAAAGCCCAACGGCAAAAAGCTGAAATGCTGACAAGCTGCCTTGAAAAGGCAGCGTGCTGACTGGCTGACAAGCTAGAATATACCCGTGCCCCTCAGAGTGCTCAAAGAGATCTTCGGCTTCGACTCGTTTCGTCCTGGGCAGGAGGAGGCGATCCGGGCCGTCCTCGAGGGCCGCGACACTCTGGCGGTGATGCCGACCGGCGGAGGCAAGAGCCTGTGCTACCAGGTGCCGGCCCTCATGCAGGAGAGCCTGACGGTGATCGTCTCTCCCCTGATCTCGCTGATGAAGGACCAGGTGGACTCTCTGCTGCAGAGCGCGGTACGCGAGGCGGCCGCGCTCCACTCCGGGCTCTCGCCCGAGGAGCGCTGGGAGGTCGAGCGGAGGGTGCGCACGGGTGAGATCAAGATGCTCTACGTCGCCCCCGAACGCCTCCGCTCCCTGGAGTTCGTCCTGACCCTGCGCCGCGCCGGCGTAGGCCTCTTCGTGGTGGATGAGGCCCACTGCATCTCCGAGTGGGGCCACGACTTCCGGCCCGACTATCTCTTCTTGCCCCGTGTTGTACGCGACCTAGGGGCTCCGCCGGTCCTGGCGCTCACCGCAACCGCGACGCCCCGCGTCCGGCAGGACATCCTACGTTCCTTGCGGATGCGAGATCCCGAGGTCGTGGTGACTAGCTTCAACCGACCAAACCTTACATACCGGGTCCTCTCCGCCAAAGACAAGAAAGATAAGCTTCCCCTGATCCTGGACGTCATCCGCTCCTCTCCACCACCGGGAATCGTCTACGGCACCACGCGCAAAGAGTGCGAGGAGTTGGCGGCGAGCCTCAGAAGAGCCGGGGTGGACGCCGCCCACTACCATGCCGGGATGGGCGCGGCGGAGCGCTTCAGCGTGCAGGAACGCTTCATGACCGACGAGCTCGACCTCGTGGTCGCCACGATCGCCTTCGGGATGGGGGTGGACAAGCCGAACGTGCGCTTCGTGGTCCACGCGAGCGTCTCCGGGAGCCTCCCAGCCTACATCCAGGAATCCGGACGCGCGGGGCGCGACGGGGCGAAGAGCGAGTGCGTCGTCCTGTACCGGGGCGCCGACTTGGGTAGGCGCAAACGCCTCGTGACTTTGGGCGCCGCTGGCGCCGAGGAGGCCGGAACGTTCTTCCGCGCTCTCTCCCAAGTGGCCAATGGTGACCGGGTGAACGTGCCGCCGGCGTCTTTGAGCTCTCTGGGCGGCGTGGAGCCGGACCTGGCTGGGGTGATCCTCGGTGGGCTCGAGGAGGCGGGGCTCGTCTCGCGGGGCTACGATCTGTGGGGCGAGGTCGAGGTGCGCCGGGTGCACGAGGAGCCTAAAGACTTGCGCGAAGAGGTCGCCCGCGTCCACGCTGCTCTGCCCGACGAAGGGGGTACGGTGACCCTCCCGGAACTCGCCCGCCGCGCGGACGTGCGTCCGGTGGTCGCCCAGACGGCCCTCTTCAAACTCGTGTCAGACGGACTCGTGGAGGTCTTGCCCCGCGGTTCCCTCGTGGATGTTCGACTCAGAAAGGAGAGCCTCGACGAGGGTAGCCGCCGGAGCATCGCGGCCCGGCTCAAGAGCCGGACGCGGGCGGCCTATGACCAGATCCGGAACGTCGAGAATTACGCCACCCTCAAGACCTGCCGCCGGGAGTACCTGCTCAGGCACTTCGGCGACACGCAAGAGGTCGTCCCCTGCGGCGGCTGCGACGTGTGCCTCGGGGAGGCTGACAAGGCCGCGACCCTCCTCGAACCTGCTCCTGCGATGGCTCAGATGAGCATCCCCACCGCAAACCACGCCTCAGTGGAAGTTTCGAATGGGGCTGCAGGTGCGCCCTCGCCCGCTCTCGATGCCGGGCTCTTCGAGCGTCTGCGGACCTGGCGCGGGTACCAGGCGCGGCGCCAGCAGGTCCCTGCCTACGTCGTCTTGCACAACTCCCAACTTGAGGAGATTGCCCGCCGCAAACCGAGAAACGTCCACGAACTAGGCAGCATCAAGGGCATCGGCCTACGGCGCGCCGCCCGCTACGGTGACGAGATACTGGCCCTCGTGCGCGACGAGAAACCGACGACCGGGGGAGACGGCGCCCGCGAATACCGCCGCCACTTAGAAGCCGCCGATCGCCTCCTCCGCTCGGGGCAGGGTGCCGCCGCCGTACCCGAACTCACCCGCGCCCTGGAGATCGGGGGAGAGGAGGCGAAGCGGGACGTGGACGCCCTGCTCGCTCGTTGATCCTGCTGCAGAAGGTAACATGCTCTACAATCGAGAAGCTGACGGCTAGCCGTTATGGTTGACAGCTACGAAGAAAGGAACCCGCATGAAACTGAGGGGCAAAAAGATCGTGGTTCTCGTCGCCGAGGGGTTCGAAGACCTTGAGTACTGGGTGACGGTGATGCGACTGCAGGAGGAGGGGGCGGAGGTTATCTCCGCGGGGCCTTCTACCGAGCCGGTCTCGGGTAAGAACGCCCTCAAAGCCCAGGCGGACGTCACGGCGGACGAGGTAGACGCTTCGGAGCTAGACGGCATCGTGGTCCCCGGCGGGTGGGCGCCCGACAAGCTCAGGCGCTACGAAGGGATTACGAACCTCGTAAAAGCGGTGTACGAGAGGGGCAAGACGGTCGGCATCATCTGTCACGGCGGGCTGGTCGGCATCTCCGCTGGCATCGTGGATGGCGTTAGCGCCACGGGATCTGTAGGGATCAAGGACGACCTCGTCAACGCCGGGGCTACCTGGGTAGAGAAGCCCGCGTTCCGCGAGGGCAACTTCGTCTGGGGAGGTGTCGTCGCGGACATACCGGACTTCTGCCGCGAGCTGGTGGCTGCCCTGTCGGAAGGGTGAAGCCGTACACTGGGTCACCGGGGAGGTCCTGGTACGATATAGGCATGATACAGAGCATCCGTGCTGTACTTTTTGGCATCCTTCTCGCGCTCGGGGTCGGGGCGCTGGTGATCTTCGGCATCGCCGCGCCCTTTTTTACGCGCTTTTTCGGCCCGGAGCTCGCTTCGACGGCCCTCCCGGCCGTTATCTTGGTCTTCACGGCGGCTTTCGCCTTTTATTTCGGCGGTATGGTCGCCTCGTACAAGGCACCCTCCCGCCGCCGGCTCCACGGCGTGACGGTGGGGGTGCTGTCTTTTGCGATCTCGCCCCTGGTCAACCTCGCCGCTTCCGCTTCGTCGGCGGGCGGCAACGACCCCTTCGCCAACCTGCGCACCCCGGGTGCCTTGTTGCTTACCGCCGTGATCTTCGTCGCGATACTCGCGGCTTCCTACGTGGGGGCTCGCCGGGGCGAGGCGCTGTACGCCCACAACCAAACCGTCATCCGCAGGCAAAGGAGCCGGAAGGCCAAAAAACGCCTCTCGGAAGGGGAGTAGGCTCTCGCGCTCGCTACCAGCCCTGAACGCCCAGGATAAGTCGCCCTTGAGCATCCATACGGGCGTTAGGTTTGAGGTCGGGGCGGCGCATGTCGGCGGGGTCGTCGCCGGCCCCGATCAGGTACACCCGCGGCTCCTCGACGCCCTCGGTGGGGTCGGAGACGTAGCGCCGCCAGGCCATGTCGCTCCAGACGAACGTGAGGACGGGTTTTTTGATCTGCGAGTCGGGCCCACCGTCGGAACTCACGTGCACCTTCGGCAGGCCCAAAGCCTTCGAGATAGAGGCCACGATGCGCGTTTGATCGCTCGCGTTGAACAGGGAGATACCCGCCCGGAGGCGCTGTTCGGGGTCCGAGACCTTCCTCAAGCCTTCCCGGGTCTTTTCTAGCTCCTCGGTGCGTCGCCTGTTCTCCTCCTTGGACTCCTTGAGGCGTGCCTCCAGATACTCGGCCCGTTCCTTGGCCAAGTGCCGCGCCGCGTCCGCCTCTTCAAGGCGCTCCTCGAGCTCCTCGATCTCGGTCGGTTCCACCTGTACGTCTTCTTGCTGCCGATCCTCGCCCTCGTGCCTGGCCGCTTCGATGTCTTCCCGCAGCTCGGCCTCCAAAGTACCTGACTCCTCCAAGGCGTCCTGGAGCCCCGCGACACGGTCTTCGAGGCGCGTCCTCTCCTCCTTTTCTTTAGCCAGACGCTGCTCCAGCTCTTCCTCGGCGGTCTCTTTGTCCGCGACCTTACCGCTCTCCAGCTCCTTCAGGCGCTCCCCATAGAGGCGGGTCTCGGACTCCTGCCTCGTCCGCGCGCCCCCGAGGCGCACTTCGAGCAACGCGGCCTCCGACTTGCGGCGCTCTTCTTCGGTGGCGAGGCGGGCCTCTAGGTCTTGGCGTACCTTCGCCAGCTCCCTGGCGTGACGCTCCTGCAAGGTGTTGATGTCCGCCTCTCTTTGGGCTTTCAAGGTCGAGACACGGCGTTTAGCCTCCTCCTTCTCCTCCGCGAGGCGTGCGGAGTGTGCCTGCTTTAGCTCTCTCTCGCGCCCCTCGGCGAGGCTCTTAATCTCCTTGAGGTCCTTCTTGCGGCGCTCCTCGGCCTCCGCGACTCTCCTCTCCAGCTCGTGCCTGAGCTCCTCGGCCTCCGCCCGACGCTCCTCGATGGCCGAGTCAAGCTCCTTCTGGAGTTCGAGCTCCCGGGTCGCCGCGGCGCTCCTCAAAGACTGAAGCTCCGACGCGTGCCGCTCCCTTTCGGCGCGCAGATCCTCCTCGTGCTCGCGCCTGAGCTCCTCTCGGACGGTCCGCTCGAGATCCGCCTTCTTCCCCTCGGCCTCCGCGCGCAGCGCCTCGATCCTTGCGTTGAGCTCCTCGACCTCGGTCTTGTGGCGCTCTTCAAGCTCCCAGTATCCGTCCCGTAGCTGTTCTTCCCACTGCTCGGCGGACCGTTTGAGCTCCTCGACTTCATTCTTGTGGCCCTCTTCGAGGGCCGCACGCTCCTTGCGGAATGCTTCCCTCAGAGCGCCGATCTTGCCCTCCGACTCGGCGGCGGCGACCTCGGCGCGGCGCTGCTCTTCGAGCTCCGCCCGCAGGGCCGCCAGACCCGCGATGTGCTCGTTGCGCAAGCGCAACTGCTCGTCGGCACTCTTCTGCTTGAGGTCGCCGAGCTCGGCCCTCAAAGACCGCGCCTCTTCCTCGGCGGCCACCAGCGCACGCCTGCTCTCCTCCAGCTCCTCGAAGGCCCGACCGCGCGCCGCCATCTCCTCCTGGGCTGCCCGCAGGGCCTCGCCGGCCTGCTCGAGGTCTCGTCGCAGGTCTACGACCTCTTCCTCTAGGCTCCTGATGAGGTTGTCGGCGGCCCGCATCTGGTCCTCCAACTCCCGTACTGGGTCCCGGCGCTCTTCGCTCACGCCCATCCTCCCGCGATCCGGCTGCACACCAGATCTCGTTGTCTGTCTCGCGTATCCACCCCACAGGTAGGGTAAACGTTTCGCGGGTTCAGGTAAAGTGTTGTTGGCGTTCTTAGTAGAGCTTGCGAGTTGGCTGACGATCTTTTTGGATCTTAACGGTTCTTTTGGCAGTCGGGGCAGACGCCCTCGATAACGAGGGACGTGTTCGTAACTTCATAGGGGGTGTTCTCCCGGACGCGCGCCGCGAAGTCCTCGTACCCCACGCCCGGTATCTCCGCGATCTCGCCACACCTCGTGCACCGTATGTCGTGGTGAGGCTCCGTGTTCAGGTCGTAGCGGACCGGCGACTCCGACCAGCGCTTGGCCTGGATGATGCCGATCTCCTCCAGCACCGAGAGCGCCTGGTAAACGGTGCCCAAAGCCACCTTGGGGTTCCTCTTCTTTACGACGAGGTAGACCTCCTCGGCCGACGGGTGTCCCTTGAACTTCTCGAGCGCGTCGAGCACGGCCCTGCGCTGGGAGGTCAGGGTGTAGCCCGAACGCCGGAATTTCTCGCGAACGTCGCGCTCCGGCGCGCTTACCACACCCCGTCCTTTCTCCGATCAATAACCATTCTTAAAAAGTCTATCACACACTTTGACGACCAAGGGGTGTAGCATAGGGAGATGAGCCTGTTCGTAAACGCCCTCGTCAACCTCTTCCGCCTCTTGCGCAACGCTTACGCTCGCGTCTTGCGGCGCCCCCCGGACTTCATCTGGATCCCTGTCACCGGCGCCCTCCCGGAGTTCGAGCCACCGAGGCTGGGACTCCTCCGCCGGCGCCTCCAGCCCCGGCCCCCTGACCTGAGCCTCGAAGGCATCCGGGGGCGCCTCGACCGTATCCTCGCCGACGGGCGCGTAAAGGGCGTGATCCTGCACGTCGAGAACCTCGACGCCGGTTGGGCCTCCCTTGAAGAGCTGCGCGCCGAGGTGCGCCGGTTCAGGGAGAGCGGCAAAAAAGTCGTGGCGTACCTCGTGGACCCGGACACCCGCTCCTACTACCTCGCCTCGGCGGCGGACGAGATCTTCGCTCCCCCGCTCTCGTCGCTGAACGTCGTAGGCCTGCGTACCCGCGTCAACTTCCTCAAGGACACTCTCGAGAGCCTGGGCCTCGGGGCCGAGGTCCTCGCGGTCTCGCCCTACAAGAGCGCCCAGGACCCCATCTCCCGCTCCGGCTTCTCCAAAGAGTCACGCGAGCAGGTTGAGAGGCTGCTCGATGGTAGGTTCGGCGAGCTCGTGACTGCGATCTCCGTAGGGCGCGGCATAACACCCGAAGAGACACGAGCCCTCATAGACAACGCGCCCTACTCCGCCTCCGAAGCCGCAGAGAAGAAGTTGCTCGATGGCGTGCGCTACGAAGACGAGCTGGCCGGCATGCTGGCCGAAGGCGAGAAACCCGCGAAGCTTACGCAATGGGGGGCGGCGACGAAGGCTTTGGAGGTCCCGTACCGTAGCCGTAGGGCGCGCAAGGTAGTGGGTCTCGTGAGCATTACGGGGACGATAGTGAGGGGAGTAAGCCGCAGGTCTCCGGTGCCGCTGCCCTTCCTCGGGAGGGAGCAGGCCGGGAGCGACTCGGTCGTCGCGGCTTTGCGCGTCGCCGAGAAAAGCCGTAGGATCACCGCGATCCTGCTCCACGTCGACTCCCCTGGCGGCGCCGCCTTCGCCTCCGACCTCATCTGGCGCGAGGTCGAGCGCATCCGATCCAAGAAGGCCGTCGTCGTACTCATGGGGAACGTGGCGGCCTCGGGCGGCTATTACGTCTCGGCGCCAGCTGGCCACGTAATCGCCCGCAAGAACACGATCACGGGCTCGATCGGGGTGGTCCTCGCCCGTCCCGTCGCCGCTGGCCTCCTCGGCAAGCTCAAGGTCAACCCGGTAGCGATCAGACGTGGCGCTCGCTCCAACCTCCTCGACCCGCGTCGGCCCCCCACCGCCGACGAGCTGGCCGTCCTGAACGAGCAGCTCCACACCGTCTACGGCGAGTTCAAGAATCGGGTCGTCTCGGGTCGAATGATACAGCCGGACGCCCTCGAAGAGGTAGCTGGGGGAAGGGTCTGGACCGGTGTCGAGGCCCTCGAACGGGGGTTGGTGGACGAGGTCGGTGGCTTCCGGGCCGCCCTCGAAAAAGCCCGGGAGCTCGCCGAGATTCCCAAAGAAGCGGCAGACACGCTCGTTAGGGTGTCGCCACCCAGAGCCGCTCGCCCGACGCCCGGCGAGCCCGTCGGAGAGGCCGTGGACGCCGTGCGCGCCGCCTCCTCGGAGCTTAGAGCTGGTCGCGTCTGGGCGATGGCGCCGTACGAGATCTTCGACGACTGGTAGTATCTGCCTTCGCGTACTCTTAGCACGGAGGTAAACACGGGAAAAAGCGTCGACAAGCGGGCGATGGCTGCTCTTTCGGCCGGGCACCTCTTCACGGACGTCAGCCAGGGAGCCGTAGCGGCCCTGGTACCGTTCCTCGTCGCCGAGAGGGGGCTCTCTTTAGCGGCGGCGGGCTCGCTCGTCCTCGCGGCCACCGTTAGCTCTTCTATCGTGCAACCGCTCTTCGGTTACTTCTCGGACCGCAAGCCTTTGCCGGCACTGATGCCGCTCGGCGTCATGTTCGGGGGCTTGGGGATCTCGCTCGTCGGCGTCGCCCCGAACTATCCCCTGATCCTGCTTTGCACCGTCCTCTCGGGCTTGGGCGTCGCGGCTTTCCACCCCGAGAGCGCCCGCTTCGCCAACTACGTCTCCGGCTCCAGGCGGGCGCGCGGGATGAGCTTCTTCTCGGTCGGGGGTAACGCAGGCTTCGCCCTGGGACCCGTGATGTCCACCCCGCTCGTCCTCTACTTCGGCCTCTCCGGCACCCTGTTCCTCGCGCTTCCTGCCCTTCTCATGGGCCTCGTGCTCTTCTACGAGCTGCCCCGCCTCGTCTCGTTCAGGCCCGAGGCTGCGGCGGCGACGGACGAGAAGGGCGCCAGGGCGGAGGAGGACTGGTGGCCGTTCGCGCGCATGGTCATGGTCGTCGCCATACGTTCGTTCGTCTACTTCGGGCTCGTCACGTTCGTGGCGGAATACTACATCCGGGAGCTCGAAACCTCTCCGGCGCTCGCGAACACGGCTCTCTCGGTGATGCTCTTCGCCGGCGCGGTGGGGACCCTAGTCATGGGACCTCTGGCCGATCGCACCGGTCGTCGTGCCGTGCTCGCAGGCGCGATGTTCTTGCTCTCGCCCCTGATCTACGCCTTCACCCTTTCGGGACCCTTGCCGGGGATGGTCTTCCTCGCCTTCGTGGGCGCCGCTACGATCGGCACCTTCGGCGTCACGGTGGTGATGGGCCAGGAGTACCTGCCCGGGAGGATCGGGGTCGCGGCGGGCGTAACTTTGGGCCTCTCCATCGGCCTCGGTGGCGTGGGCGCGCCCGTCTTCGGCGCCATCGCCGACAACTATGGCCTCCCGACGATGATGCTCACGCTCGCCGCCCTGCCCCTCGTCGGCCTCGCCCTCACCCTGAGCCTGCCCCGCAGGGCTACGGAGACCCCCGGCCCTTAAAGGGCGCTCGCCCTGTGATAGAAACCCCTGCCCCCTTCTCCTTTTTGAGTACCATAGGCGGCGTGAGATCGGTATCTCGAAAAAGGTTCTAGGCGCCCTTTGAGGGTCTTCTATTCTTTAGGCCGCATAGTTTACCGCTACCGCTGGTTTGTCCTGCTCGTCTGGGGCGTGCTCCTCTTAGCAGGCGCCTTCTTCGCCCCGAACCTCTCCGAGAGGCTCAAGGGCGGCTTCGGCAGCGCGGGCTCCGAGGCCCAGCGGGTACAGGACGTCTTGATCGAGGAGTTCGGTGTCTCGCCGGTGTCCATCACCGTGGTCTTCAACGGGGCAGCCGGTCTCTCCGCCGAGAGCCAGGAGTTCCAAGAGGCCCAGAACGCAGCGCTCGACGAAGTCCGCGAGATCGAAGGGGTCGGCAGCGTGATCTCCTACTCGGAGACCGGGGATTCGCGATTTATCTCCGAGAGTGGAGAGCGGAGCTACGCTTTGGTCAACTTCGAGGTCTCCGTGGACGAGGCGCAAGGTTTGGTGGACGAGGTGCGAGAGGAGGCCCGAAACGGGGAGTTGATCACCTACGTCACCGGCGCCCCGGCCGTCTACCTCGACATCACGGAGGCGAGCAACGAGGACATCCGGGAGGCCGAGAAGTACGCTTTTCCCCTGGCGCTGGTGATCCTGATCGCTGCGTTCGGTAGCCTAGTGGCTGCCGGCGTGCCTATCCTGATCGGGGGCACCAGCGTAGTCGTCACCCTGGCCGCACTGTACTTCCTGGCCGGCGTCTACGACATGTCGGTCTTCGCCCTCACCGTCTCCACCATGCTCGGCCTGGGGCTGGGCATAGACTACGCCCTCTTTGCCGTGAGCCGCTTCCGTGAGGAGCTTGTGGACTGCTCGGTCTCGGAGGCGGTCCCCCGCACGGTCGAGACAGCCGGCAGGAGCATCTTCTTCTCCGGGACCGCCGTCCTTATCGGGCTAGTCGGTCTCCTCTTCTTCCCGTATATGTTTTTGCGTTCGATCGGGGTCGCCGGGGCCTTCGTGGTCCTCTTCTCTGTGGCCGCCGCCATGACGCTCCTGCCGGCGGTCCTCGCCGTCCTCGGCCCCAAGGTCAACGCCCTCCCCGTCCGCCGGCGCCGCACGAACGGGATGGCCGGCGGAAGCTTCTGGACGCGGAGCGCGGAGTTCGTGATGCGCCGGCCCATGGTCGTGCTCTTCGCGGTGGGCCTGGTGCTCTTCGCTCTCTTGTACCCGACGACGCATATGAGGGTCGGCGTCCCCGAGGCGAGCGTGCTACCGACCGAGTATGAATCGCGCGTCGGCGACGACGTACTGAGGGAGGATTTCGATTACGCCGCCTTGACCCCGATAGATATCGTCGCCACCCTCCCAAACGATCCTCTTAGCGCCGAAGGTCTCGAAAAGGTGCGAGATCTCGGCGCGCGCGTCGAGGCGGTGAAGGGCATAGAGCGCGTCGAGAGCATCTACACCGCAGGCGCCGAAGCCGCCGGCAGGTACGCCGAGGCCCGCGACGCAGCCGAGGCCGAGGCACAAAGGAGGGTCGAAGAGGCCGTCTCGGAACAGCTCGATTCTTTGCGCCAGCAGTACGGCGCCGTCCCGCCGGGCGCCGAGGAGAGGGCGCGCGTCGAGGCCGAGGGCCGCGCCGCCGAAGAGCTAAATCGCGAGATCCCGGAGCTACCGGAGGGTGTCTACGCCGACGGAACTGTAACCCCTGAGGGCGTGGAGAACGTGTTGGAGCTCCCGGAGGTCAGGGAGTCCGAGGAAGTGCGGAACGCCCTGGGTATCTACGCGGCCGGAGACAAGGCACTCTTGCAGGCGACGACCGAGAGCAACCCGTACACTGAGGAGGCTCGGGCCGTGGTGGGGGAGGTCAGGGACGTCGAGTCGCCCGCGGGGACGACCTTACTCGTCGGCGGGCTTTCGGCCGGGCAGAAGGACTTCATCTCGAACCTCTACGGCAACGCCCCCTACGCGGTAGCCTTCGTGCTCGGCGTGACCTACCTGATCCTCTTCCTCACCTTCCGCTCCTTCTTCATCCCGTTGAAGGCCGTGATCGTGAACATCCTGAGCCTCACCGCGAGCTTCGGAGCTATGGTCTTCGTCTTTCAGGACGGCAACCTCGCAGGCCTCCTCGGTTTCACGCCTTTAGGCTTCGTGGACTCGACGGTGCCCATACTGATGTTCTGCACGATCTTCGGGGTCTCGATGGACTACGAGGTCTTCCTCCTCTCACGCATCCGCGAGGCCTACGAGTACGGCGAGTCGAACACCGCAAGCGTCGCCAAGGGCCTCACCTCGACCGCCGGAATCATCACTTCCGCGGCCGCCATTATCGTCATCGTCACCGGCGCCTTCGCCTTCACCGGCATCACCACGACGAAAGCCATAGGCCTCGGCCTCGCCGTCGCCGTCTTCGTGGACGCGACTATCATCCGCGTCCTCCTCGTCCCGGCCGCCATGCGAGTTTTGGGCGACTGGAACTGGTGGCCCGGCGGCCGCAAGAAAGGTGTCTTTAAGCGCGGGGGTTAGGCTATCGTAGTAGCCACGATGTCCCAACCAGCCTCAAGCGTCTGAGGGGCTCACGCCATCTAGCGCTTGCCCGATGGCTCCAAAAAGCGCCTCTTTGAGCACCGAAGGCGTAGGGTCAGCGATGAGCGTAGAGGGTGCCACCGAATGAGTTGCCTTCGAGACCTACGTGGAGCACTTCCTGGTCCCGAACGCTCAAACACGGAGGGACGGTGGCGATGGACAACCTCCAGTCCACAAGAGAAGGGTGAAAGAACTCCTCGAAGATACGGCAGCGGAGGTTCTGTTCTGTTCCTGCCCCCCTACTTGCCGGACTTCTCGCCAATCGAAGAGGCCTTCTCCAGGGTGAGGGACATCCTGGCGCCGGGTCGGGATCTGCACCCGCAAAGCCCCGCTGAAAGCGACCGGCTGGGCACTCGATGCCCTAAGCAGACAGGACGCTGTGGGCTGGTTCGGACCGCGGCTACGACGTTATCCATCATAATCGCCATGAAAACCGCTCTAAAGCAATTCGAGGAGTACCAGCAGGTGCGGCAGGTGAGCTAACAGCATAATGGCTGTAGCCAGGATAAACACGAACAGGCCGACTCTCTCGCGGAGGAGGCGCGATAGCAGCAGTGCGCCAAGCGCGATGATAAGCGCCGCCTCCGACGTCGTTGCACACACATCGGCAAACCCTACCTTCTCTACCTCGCCTGCCTCGGGTCCAAAGAGCGGGATTCCTACCGTCCGTGTCAGGAGGTATAAGAGGATGATCGAGGAGTTGCCTATGATGCCCAAGAGCAACAGTAGCTGGCTAGGCCAACGCAGCAGGGCTGCGCTGTACAATCCTTGAGCGAAGGCGGCCACCAGGAAGAACGCCCCGTAGCCCCACCATTCTTCGAAGTGCTCCGGCGTTACCCAGAGGTGGATCAGCGCGGCGGCAAGCGAGAGGGCCGATGCTGAATACAGGCCCCATCTGCGAAGATCGGTTCTACCCCCCTCTATGGTCACTGGTCCTGCTCAACCCGTCTATGACACCGGGCATCCGCGTTTCCTAATTAGCGCCCAGCAGCCGCTGTGTCGGGCTGTGTGAAGACGATAACGAGACTGAGCACGCCCAACACCAGGTGTAAGAGATTATCGAAAACGGTGTAACCGCTTGGAATCAACCCGAATAGGTTAGGCAAGATAAAACCGAGGATACCTACTAGCAGGTAGACCACACCGAATGCAGCGACCACGCTTCGAGCGGCCCCGAGGTCTAACCGGCCAAAGCCAACGTAGGCCAAAAGGCCACCCGTGAGTATGTGGACGATGTCCTCCACCACGTCGATATTCAGTATACCGAGCAGTAATCCGTCGCCCAGCAGCAACCCAACTATACCGACCAAGATCAACACTATCCCAAGAATTTGTGCGTATGTCCGTATTATCATCCTGTGGCCTCCTTACTATCGTTGCTTTCACATGCGTTACGTTTCTACCCACACAATAGATCACCTACACCCAATTTGGCTCAAGCCGCTTATTAATAAGAGCAATTCTTGCTCCTGATGGATGCCGAGGATAAACTATGGTGGATGGAACTCGAGCAGTTACTCAGGGGCCGGGGTTACAGGCTGACGAACCAGCGGCGCTCCATCCTGCGAGAGCTTGAGGGGGCGCGCCATCTTTCGGCGGAGGAGATCTATAACCGGGTCAAAGGAAGCTACCCGGAGCTCGGGTTGTCCACGGTATACCGAACGCTCGACCTATTGCACGAGTTGGGGGTCGTGCGCAAGGAGGACTTTGGGGAGGGGTACTCGCGCTACGAGCTCGCGACCGAGCGGATGCACCACCACGCGCGCTGCGGCGAGTGCGGCACGGTCATAGAGTTCAACGAGGAGCTCATGGAGTACCTGGCCTTGCAGGTCGAGCGGGAGACCGGCTTTGTCACCGACTGGCACGAGATTACGCTGCACGGCCGCTGCAAAGTTTGCGCGGGTTCTTAGCCGTCAGCCCTGAAGGTCCTGGCGCTTCTGCTCGTAACCGTCTCGAACGATCTCGTCACGAGTGTAGCGCTCGTCGAGGACCTGCCGCGCGCTACTGGGTCGTG
>JALZEL010000316.1 GCA_030862075.1 Actinomycetota bacterium
CACCTTCCTCATCGTTCCACAGACCGCAGCTCTTTATGAGCTCCCCACGTGGATCGCTGAGGAGGGGGAAGGGAAGATCAAGCTTCTCCACCATCGCGGCGTTGCGACTTGGTGGGTCGACGCTGATGCCAGCGAGCCTAACCCCGCGCTCCTCGAACTCTTGGTGGTCCCTGGCAAAGCTGACCAGCTGCCCGTTGCAGTACGGTCACCAGTCGCCTCGGTAGAAGACGAGCATCAAGGGAGCTTCGGCAAGCTCGCTGCGCAGGTCGAAGGGCTGTCCCTGCTCGTCCGGTAGTATGAAGGCTGGGAACCTCTCCCCAACGCCTATGTTTGCCATACATTGCTCCTTCCAGTACTCCGAGGCAATACTCAAACCCCTACTTTCTCGGAGCCTCTAAATCGGCACCCTAAACGTCCTGGGCCTTGTTATCATCCGTCTTCTCCTATTGGCCCGTCAGTTTGCCTTTGATCTTGTCTACCAAGCCTTTCTTCCCTTCTTGCTCCTCGTTCGCCTGCACGCTGTTCTGTGGTTCTTGGCGGAGCTCAGGCCTCGTGCTACTAGGAGGCCTTCCCCCGCCTCCCATGAAGGCGGCTGCCCGTGGAGGGATGTCTATTCCTGCCAGGAGATCGGGCTTCTTGTCGTAAGCCTTCTCCGTGACGATTTCACGGACCCGTTCGGCACTAAGTTGCATCTCGGGGTGGTCTCGATTCATATGTTTATGCGCTTCGTCGAATAGCTTCTGGTCATCGGAGGCTTCCAGGTGCTGGCCGCTGTCGCAGTCGAGTGCTCGCATGTATTCTCCTTCCGCTTCTCCACTATTCGTTAATTTTATCCTTTTTGCGTGCCATCGCATACCGGCACAAATCGAAATCTGACGTACCCTTAGAAGTGTTGACATCTAGAGTAGGGGTTGCCGTTGCCTCTATTCAGTGGGTTGCCGCCAGAAACTATTTGGGAAGTGGCTAAGGAGTCTCGATATTCCCATCGAGCGCCGCTTTGCGACTCCACAAGCTACTCGTACTCGTAGAACCCGCGCCCGCTCTTTCGCCCGAGCCACCCGGCGGCCACATAGCGCTTCAAGAGCGGGCAGGGCCGGTACTTGCTATCGTCGAAGCCCGCATGCAAGACCTTCATAACGTGCAGGCAAGTGTCGAGGCCGATCAGGTCCGCGAGCGCTAGGGGTCCTATTGGGTGGCTCATCCCGAGCTTCATCACCTTGTCCACTTCCTCAGGCTCGGCGACACCCTCCATCACGCAGTAGATGGCCTCGTTGATCATGGGCATCAGGACACGGTTGGAGACGAAACCCGGGAAGTCCTGCACCTCCACCGACTCTTTGCCCAGGCGTTCGGCCAACTCGTGGGCGGCTTGACAGGTCTCGTCGCTGGTCTGGACGCCACGGACAATCTCGACGAGATTCATGAGCGGTACCGGGTAGAAGAAATGCATCCCAACGAACTTCTCGGGCCGGTGTGTCTGCGCCCCGAGCCTGGTGATGGAGATCGAGGAAGTATTCGTCGCCAGGATCGCGTCGTCCCCGAGCTGCTCGTTCAGGGCCTGGTACACCTCCGTCTTCACCTCGGCGACCTCGGCCACGGCCTCTATCGCAAGCTCCGCGTCGGCAGCGTACTCTGTCCCCGACTCGATGCGCCCGAGGGCTTCGTCCATCTCATCTTGGGAGATGCGTTCCCTCTCGACGGAGCGAGCCAGGTTCTTCTTTATCGTCTGAAGGCCCTGATCTAAGGCTCCCTCGTCCACATCCGAAAGGTGCACGGAAAGCCCGGACTGCGCGACGACCTGGGCTATGCCGCTGCCCATCTGCCCCGCACCTACGACCTGAATCTTCTCAACAGTCAATTCTTCTCGCTCCTCTTTCTCTCCCAGTAAAGTTCGGCACGCGAATTCTAATCTACACTCGCTCCAAGCGTATATCTGACAGGCCTGGCTCCGCTAAGGCTAGCCCGGGCATGGAATCTGAGTTGAGATCGCTTCGTATTTTGGAAACAATTGGCCTATCACGTGCCAAAGTCACAAACCAACACCGCTTTCACGCGCGTCTCACTGAGGCGGCCGCGAGGTGTGCTTCGAACAGGCACCAGTAGGCTAGATGTCTGTTGCGTAGTTTCAACACCACGTGGGCTTATAAACGGCGTTAGACCCCATGCGTTCGCCATGCTATTAACGACGAACGTTCCTACCGAAGCACCGTCGACCGTAAAAAGCTCCAACCTTCTCTCGCCGATCAAATTGCGAACTGCAGTGACGGCTACTCGCCACCGTACCCAGCGTTGACGCCCGAGCGCCAAGCTATGAGGTTATCGCGTCGCTCATTTACCTCCTCTATCACGCGTTCGCCAGCTAGATTACGCTGCTCCAGGGGGTCTTTCGAGAGGTCGAAGATCTCGTCGGGTTGGTTGCCGTAGTGGTGTATGTACTTCTCGGTGCCCCTTATGCTGGCCAGGCACTTGCGGTCGGTGATGCAGCTAAATCTAAGGGTGCGGTCCCCGGGCAAAGGATGGAGGAGCGAGTAGCCTGGGTAGCGCCCATCCTCCACGTTGTAGCCGAGCATCTCCAGCACGGTGGGGACTATATCGGTCTGGTTTGAGAGCCCTTCTACTCGTTCGCCGCCCTCGAAGCGGCCTGGCGCGTGGATCAGGAGGGGTATCCTCAGGCCCTCCTCGTAGATGGTGTCGCCGTGGAGATAGCGGCCGTGCTCGCCGAAGCCCTCCCCGTGGTCGCCGTAGACGACGAAGATCGTCTCCTCGTACAAGCCCATCTGCTTGTACTGGTTCATGAGGTTCTCGAGGAAGTGGTCCAGCATGCGCATGCAGTTGTGGTAGCTGTCGATCAGGCCGTCGTCGGAGAAGAATTCGTAACCGTAGCGGTTCGGGATACATTGATAGTCGTCGTGCCCGGTGCCGGTAAGATATTGGGCCATAAAGGGCTCGTCCTTGTTCTCTTCCAGCCACGCTCTGCTCGGCCCAAGCATAATGTCGTCCTCGTAGCTGACGTAGTTTGTCATCGCGAAGCCCCTCTTATCCATTACCTCTGCCGGGTAGTACTCCTCGTAGCCCAGATTCTCCGCGACGGCTCCATACTGGTCCAGTATCTCGCTGGAAGACTGGAAAAAGACAGAGTTGTAGCCCTGCTCTTCGAGAAGGTCGGTCATGCACCGGGAGGGGATGCCCCCGGCTCGAACTCCGGGCCGTAAAAGAGTGGCGGCTCGATCCCGCAGTTGACCGTGATGGTCGCCTTTGACGAGCGCGGTACGATCACGTAGGCGTTCTCGACGAAGAGGCTTTCTCCGGCCAACTCGTCGAGGAAAGGCGTCGTTTTCAGATCCTTATTATAGGGCGTCGTGGATCGCGCGCGGGCCGATTCTAGGTGGACCAGGACCACGTTACGATGCGTTTTCCTGGCCTGGGGCGCCTCCGTGGGGTCAGCGTTGGTGGTCTCCCCGATCTGGGGTGTCTCCACGAGGTTGGCGTCCGCGGCCGCGCTCACCGATTCGGCGGCATCGGTGTCCGGGCTAACCTTCTCGGCGGTCGCCTCTTCTACTCCCGTCCACACCACGTTCACTAACGGGGCTCTGGCGAGCGACGTGTTTGTACCCGCCGGGTCGGAGCCGAGCAGCGACGAGAGAGCGCCGAAAAGGAGTGCCAGCAGAAGAAGTCTGAGAGGGCCCAGGAAGGCAGTAATCCGGAACCTCGGGGCCAGGTACCTTCTCCCCGGCCGTCCCAGCCGCCGCTCGACGGCGCGCGTCACGAAAAAAGGACCAAGAACCACGTAGAAGAGGGCGGCGGCAAGGAGCACCCAGGCTGAGGGCGGGACCCCTTGGGTGAGGATTGGCACGATCTCCTCGATCTTGGGAATCCACTCGGCTATAGTGGCGTAGTCCAGCGTGGTGCCGTTCTGCCGGAAGTACTGGTGGGCGCATGTCGTCACGACTACCAAGAACACCGTCGCGGCATGGAAGAGCCCGACCACGATCCAGCGTAGGAATCCCCTTCTCGCCACGGCGAAGAGCCCGATCCAGAGCAGCGCGTACCCCAGATCGAAGAACGCATCCGATCGCATGAGAGCGAGGGTCCGGGAAAGCCCGCGTTCGCCAGGCAACGAAGAAACCGCGTAGGCCTTTAGAGCCAGGTCGTAAGCGACGAGAGGAATCAGCAAGCTGAGCAGGTAAACCCACTCCTTGCGGTTCAAAAGCGTCCCAAAGAAGCCCAAAACTTCAGTTCGTCACTTCCTACGTGATGCAATTGCTGATTTCGTCTTTCAAGGAGCATTTAACACTATTAACAAATATTTAACATGATGAGCCGGACATTCGGCAGGGATGCTCCGTGCTGGCCCTTGGTCGGCAACTAGGTGAATAGAGGTAGCGGGACTTCCTACTGCCTCTGTAAGGGCAAGCTCTTTAGCACAGCTGCCAAAGACATGCGTCAGGCTTCGGTTTGGTTCATCATATCTCTTAGTCGGAAGGGATAGCCGCTTAGGGAAGCCAAGGGAAGGAGAAGAGCTTATGTCAGAAGGAAACAGGCCCCCCAATCCAGATAGGCCGCAAGAAAATGAGCAGCCGCTTGCCAAGCCGCTCAATGATAAGCAGCCGTTGGCAAGGCCGGTTCGCGAGGAGGAAGAGGAGGAGGCGGAAGCTACTCAAGCGGAAGCAGAACAACAGGAACTTAGCCGGCAGGTAGAGGGGGAGCAGGAAGAAAAGAGCATGGCCGACGAGCAGGACAACCCAGGGATCCAGGT
>JALZEL010000318.1 GCA_030862075.1 Actinomycetota bacterium
CTTACGTAGGAGTTTGCCCCGTAGCCGTAGCCGTCCAGGAGGTCCTGCTGCTCCCTGGAGGAGGTGAGGATCACCACCGGCAGGAGCCTGGTGCGCTCGTCGGCCCGCAACCGCCTCAACACCTCCAGCCCGTCCACCTTGGGCAGCTTCAGGTCCAGCAGCACCACCCGCGGTATATCGCTCACGTCGCGTCCCTCGTAGGCACCCTCCCCGAACAGGTAGTCCAGGGCCTCGGCCCCGTCGCGGGCCACGACCACGTCGCTGCCGATGTCGTTCTTCTCCAGCGCCCGGCGGGTCAGGACCTCATCGTCCGGGTTGTCCTCGACCAGCAGTATCGTCTTGTCCACCCTCGACCCTCGCGTGCCGCGTCGCTTCCGACCATACTGTCCCAACGCCGTGTGGTCGCTCCACACCTACAACAGAGTATATTGGTTATGGTCACGCCGGGGAACGCAATAATCTCGGAGAACGAGCCCCTCGAACGCCGATCCCTTCGTGGATCTCGGTCAAGGTACGAACCCCGGGATGCGTCCCGGGGTTCGCGCATCTTTCTGCTTTACTAGCGGAACCCCTCACGAAGACACCGTCGGGCAAGCTCGGAGGACCTACGGAGTGATTGTGCGCGACGTGAGCCGGGGGCGCTAGGCTTCTATGGCCTCGCTCGTGGTGATCCTGCCGGCGAAGAGAAAGGAGGTCTGCCGCAGGGAAGCCTCGAGGTCGAACGGGTCCAGAGCGGAGGTGGCGTCCTTGGGGATGATCACGCCGTACCAGCGCAACGCCGCGCTCGCGGCGGTGTAGTGGACGCAGATGTTGGCGACCGTGCCGCAGATGATGAGGGTATCCACGTCCCAGATTCGCAGGAAATGGTCTAGGTGAGTCCCGTAGAAGGCATCGTAGCGGACCTTACGGATGACCACCTCGTCCTCCAGGGGCTTAAGCTCTTCCACTATCTCCCAGCCCCACGAGCCCTCGCGCACGTGCTCGGGCCAGATCTCCCACTCCGGGTCGCCCTCGTTGTGCGTGTCCTGGGTAAAGACTACTTTTATTCCAGACTCTCGGGCGGAGTCGAGTAGGCCCCTTATCGTGGGGACCGTGGCTTTCGCATCGGGGACGACGAGCGTGCCGCCCTCCTTCACGAAGTCGTTCTGCATGTCCACGACGATCAGGGCGGTCTTTGCGGGGTCTACCCGGACCTCTTCGTGGACCTCGTACTCCGGGACCTCGACGTTCGTCACGGCGCGTCTCCTTTCTCGTGGGTTTTCTTTGGTTTCTTCGTGAGGACCGGCAGCACCTCGCCGCCGACGAGCGCCGAGAGGATTAAAGCGCCGCCGAGTATCTGGACCGGGACGAGCCTGTCGCCGGCGAGCCAGTATCCGAAAAGGGCGGCGAAGACCGACTCGGTCGTGAGGATCACCGCCGTCCGGGTCGCGGGGATGCGCTGCTGGACGAAGCTCTGCGCCCAGAACGCCCCGGCCGACGCGATCAAACCCGTCGCAGCGAGCACGAGCCAGACCTCCCGCGGCGGAAAGGCAACCGGCTCGAAGAGGGGCCAGAAGAGCGCGAAGACGAGCGCCATCGCGAGCATCTGGGCGAAGGCGAGCCCCAAAGCGTCGTACGCGTAGGCGTAGCGGGAGAGCAGGACTATGTGCAAGCCCAGAGCACCCGCGCACAGCAGGGTCAGCAAATCTCCCACATGAGCCCCATCCTGCCCGCTGCCTGCGAGGAGAACCATCCCGAGGAGGCTCAAGGCCACCGCGACGAGGACCCGTCGCGAGGGCCGAACCCCGAAGAAGAGGCGGTCCGCCAGAGGAGCGAAGACCACGAAGAGCCCGGTGATGAGCCCCGAGTTCGTAGGGTTGGTGAAGAGCAGGCCCGTGGTCTGCAGCAGGTAGCCTAGGCCCAAGACGAGCCCTATACCCGCACCGACCGTGAAGGTTTTAAGCGTGACCTTCGGGACCGAAAAGGGGGCGAGGGCCGCAGCGGCGATCGCGAACCGCATGGCCAGGAAGCCCAAGACGCTGTAGAGCCCGATGGCAGCCTGGACCGCGACGAACGTCCAGCCCCACACCGCCGTCACCCCGACCAGAAGCAGCGAGTATAAGATCCTCACACCGGACCCATTCTAAAAGAGCCGTCAGCACTCATCTATCAGGAAAAGAAGCACAGCGACCACTGGTTCGACGAAAACGCTACCATTAGCCCCGGTGGAAGTTCCGTCTGTGGCAAAAGCACCGCCGTTCTACGATAAGCTGATAGCTGACTGCTACAACCCGACGGCTAACGGAGAGGAACGAGATAGTGCCAGAGTACCGTACGAGCGGCGGTCCCATAGCCTACGGCGAGCGCGGGGAGGGGAAGGGAGACCCGGTAGTCCTGCTCCCCGCCTTTCCCTTGAACAGCCGGATGTGGACGCCGCAGGTGGAAGCCCTCACCGGGGTGCGACGCGTCATAACCCCGGACTACCCCGGCTTCGGCAAGTCGCCCCGCCCGCCCGCCCAGCCCGACGTGCGCTACTACGCGGAACAGGTCCGGGACCTCCTCGACCAGCTGAGGCTGGACCGCGTCGTCCTCGGCGGCCTCTCGATGGGCGGCTACGTGGCCTTCGCTTTCTTGAGGCTCTTCCCCGAGCGCGTAAGCGCCCTCCTGCTGGCTAACACCCGCCCCGACCCGGACCCTGAAGAGACCAAAGAGACGCGCCGGGAGATGGCCCGCCGGGTCGCCGAAGAAGGCGTCGAGATCCTCCCAGAGCTCCAGATGGAGCGTCTCCTCTCGCACAATACTT
>JALZEL010000338.1 GCA_030862075.1 Actinomycetota bacterium
GCGGCCGAGCTTGATCCTGATCTCGATCTCTTCTCCGTCGCCGAATCGTTTGTGCTGAGGAACACCTTGCGGCAGCTGGCCGGCGGGCTCGACCCGAAGAAGATTTTCTACGAGACGCAGAAGGCGAGGGTCCGTCTAGTTAGGTTGCTCGAAGCGGTCGAAGGGGCGGTGGGCGCCCGACCGGGCGCCAGGTTGCAGATAGATTTCCGGGGCACAGAGCCTCTTGAAGACACGATAGACCGGGCCAGCCGGCGGCTGTCCCTCGCCCTCGGGGTCGGCGGGGCCCTCGTCGCAACAGCCGTTTCCGCAAACTCGACACAAGCACCCAGGTGGATGCCTGCAATAATGGGCGGCATAGGTAGCCTGTTTGCCGCTAGGCTGCTCGTGGACCGCTCGCGCCGTAGAAGCTAGAAACTGTTTCGTGAATTGAGCAGAGTAACGAACATACACTTCGGCAAGACTCAGGACCTATCAAGGCTGTTCGCCTAAAGAGCTTAGGCGCAGAAACGCAGTGCCTCTATGAGCGACCGCATTCTCGTCGGAAAACCCCGACACCATCCACTTCTCAGCAGCGTCCCGCTCTCAACGCGTTCCCCCAAAGCTTCTCCCTCCTCGGTGAGGCTTGAACCTCTAACAGAGGCTGAACAGTTTGGGAGTGTAGGGAGGTGGTCATCGCCCTTCGCTCGCCGCCGGACGGTACAGGTCCTCACGGGTGAGCGGCAAGTCGCAGAGGCCGGTGTTGTTCGTCCTGCAGAAGAGTGCCTGCACGATACCGATCCTCCCCGTTGCGAACGATCGTGCGGAAGCAGCCATATACAGGCGCCACACTCTGTAGGTCTGCTCGCCGGCCAACCTCGCCGCCTCCTCGTGCCGGGCTTCCAGCCGCTGGACCCAACGGCGCAGCGTGAGGGCGTAGTGCTCGCGCAGGCTCTCCACGTCCCGCGTCTCGAAGCCCGCCGCTTCGGCGAATCGCACCACCTCGGCGGGCGCTACCAGCTCCCCGTCCGGAAAGACGTGGCGCTGTATGAAGGAGGTCCTCGGCGCCAGCAGCCTCGCCACCGCACGCACCGGGGCCGAGGGCAGGGAGAGGGTGACGATGCCGTGGTTCAGGAAGAGCCCGCCCGGCCTGGTGAGCCGGTAGGCCTGGGCGAAGTAGGCCGGGAGCTTCGCGCGGCCAACATGCTCGAACATACCCACGCTGACCACTTTGTCGAAGCTCGCTCCTCGTGCTAGGTCTCGATAATCTTGAACTTCGACGCGGCAGCGGTCCATAAGCCCGGCCGCGGCGATGCGGCTGCGGGCCAGGGCCGCTTGAGGCTCGCTCAGCGTAATCCCTGCTGCCCGGACGCCGTAACGTTGGGCAGCGTGAAGCACCAGGCTGCCCCAGCCGCAACCGACGTCCAGCAGCGTCTCCTCGGGTTTCAGGCGAAGCTTGCGGCAGATGTAGTCGAGCTTGGCCTCCTGTGCCGCGTCGATATCCTCCTCGCCCGCCTCAAAGTATGCGCACGAGTACGCCATGCGTCTGTCCAACCAGAGTGCGTAGAAGTCGTTGCCCGCGTCGTAGTGAGAGCGTACCGCCACCGCGTCCCGTTCTCGAGAGTGGCGTATGCCGGCGAGGCGTCGGCGAGATCTGTGGGTGCCGTCGTCCTGCGGTAGGTCGTCGCTGGGCAGTGTGCTGAGCCGGCGCGCGAGGCGAGCCAAGAGTGTTGGCGACCGCAGGCGCGCGACGATGAGCTCGGCCAGCCCTGTGGCCTTCTCCAGATCCCCCTCGACGTCGAAGTCGTCGCGGAGATAAGCCTCGCCAAGCGCTAGGTCCGTGGGTGGTAAGAGCATTCGCCGCAGCGCCCCCGGCCGCCGCAACATCAGCATGAAGTGTGGCTCGTGCTCCTCTCCTGGGCCTTCCACCGTCCCGTCCCAGAACCTCACCGCGAAAGAGCGCCAGGATGGCGGTCCGAAGAGGTCCTTGAGCACCGCCCGGGCTGCGGACAGCGCAGCGTCGGTTGTCCCTGTCGTATGAGTTCGCGCCAGGTTCGGGTTCATACCCTCGATGGTCGGCTCAGCGTTACGTCTCTGTATCCTACTCCGTGCTCTAAGCCGGTTCATTGTACTCAGGTCGTAACCAGCGATGTCGGCTAGTACGAATCCTGCTCCCAGCAGAGCGAGAGATCAAACCAGTGCATCGAACACGCCTTAGGTGGTTTCGCGTTCCTCGTCTCCTGCCCTGTTACCTGAACTCTGCCTCGTACCCTGCTGATCTTTAGCCCGGTCTAAGCGCCGTTCGATTATGAACAAGACGGCGCTCATAGCTGCGCCCAACAGCGCTCGTTCTAATATTCTGACAAACCTAGGTGTCCGCATGTCGGCTTAGTACCCTCGTTTCTACGCCCGGCAGGCTAGTTTTGCTACATGCGGTTTTACTACCCACAGCACGGTATCGTCAATGTATGAGCCCAAAGGACCGTATGTCAAGCACCCTGCCTGCGAAAGGCATCTGCTACATTCTGAGCACGCCGTTGACTCTGAACGTTTAGGTTAGTACCAGCGGCTCCACGAATGCTACAAGACAACGATCTTGCCATCCTCTGCCCATTCGACATTGAGGTTGCCGAGCTGGCGCAGCATCTCGTCGTTCATGTGGGTCAGGATAAGCCTGCGGCATTCAAGCTCTGGTCGGTGGTTCATCAACGTTTGATAGTCGATGTGATGACCGCCTACCTTCTCCGGGGAGAAGCATTCGCAGACGAAAAGGTCAGCCCCGTGCGCGGCTCGGATCAATGCGTCTGTCCATTCCGTGTCGCCGGAGTACGCGATGATCTTGTCTTCACAGACGACTCGCAGCGCATACGCAGGGGCGCCACTGGGATGCACGACGCTGTACGGTGTCACAACGAGGGGGGCGACCGTGGTAGCGGTCTCCTCGGAGAGCTCGACGAATTTAAGGACGAATTCTCTTTGGGTTTGGGAGGAGCCTGGGAACAGCACCTCCATCGCTTCGAAGATCCTAGCCTCCAGCCCCGGCGGTCCGGCCACGACTAGTGGCTTTCTCCGGCGTGAGACGAATTGGGCGTCCATGATGAAGAAGGGGAGGCCTCCGAAGTGGTCGCCGTGAAGGTGGGAGAGCAGGATGGTATCGACAAGCGAAGGGTCCACCCCGAAACGCTTCATCGCGACGAGCGAGGAGGTGCCACAGTCGATGAGCAGGTGCGTCGCCTCGCAGCGCACGTAGATGCAGGTCTGAAACCGGCCCCCGCTTCCGAAAGCGTCTCCGCTCCCTAGAAACCGTACGTTCACTTCTCCCATGCTGATCCTCCCCGGGAACCTAGATGCGTGCCGCGTGGTTAGTTAGCCAAGACAAAGACCATCTGAGAAGGGCTCGGAGTAGCCTGAGCAGCACCAGATGAACCGATCACACCATACCCTACACCTCGCCTTTGGAAGAGGCAACCGCCTCGTTGATCGATCGGTAGACGGCGTCGACAATCTTCAGATGGTGGCGTCATTGTTGCCGTGCTCGTCTTCGAGACTGTAGAAATGGGTCTGCAGACTCGTGTTCTTCGGCGTTGGTCGTCGGTAATCGCCTTTTTCTCCTTCGTACGCCGACAGGAAGCCACCTTGACAAAAACCTTCCAGGTAGCGCCTCGGGATAAAGTGGTGTCTCGTCGGTGTGCCCATTGTTGTCTTCTCACGAACGTTTACGGCCATTGTCACGGTAAGAAGCTCTCCGACCCCTCGCAAAGAGCATCCATCTCTCCTCCACCTGCCGCTCCTGGGCCTCCTACAGCGAACCGCTCTCCTTACAGCCTTCCGATCTCGTCGGGGAGGGCCATGAGGGTGTTGCCGCGATCTGGTTGGGTCAGGATTATCACTTGTACGTCCCCCAACACTACGTAGATGCTGGCGACGCTCCCGTAGCCGCCATCGACGGCCATCCTGTTCAGATACCAGCTCTTGTCCTCGATCACCCCCCAGTCCCCGGTCGCGTGGCGTTCGAACAAGCGGTTAGGGTCCACCCCGGCTTCGCCCAGCACGGCCAGGGCGTTCTTCGAAACGATCTTCCGGCCCAACGGGAAGAGACCAGGATTGTCCTTGTCCATCAGTCCTTCCTTCCGCGTCCTTAGCCCGGAGGCCAAAACATCCTGCGTCCACCAATGAGGTGCAGGTGGATGTGTGCGACCGTCTGATTCGCGTCCGAACCATTATTGAAAACCGTGCGGTAGCCGTTCGTTAACCCCTCGTCTGCGGCGACCTTCTGTGCCACCAGAAACAGGTGCCCAACAAGGGGTTCATCTTGCTCGCTCAGGTCGTCGAGCGTGGGGATGGGTTTGCGGGGCACGATCAGGACGTGGGTAGGAGCCTGCGGATTGATATCGCGCAGGGCCACGCACTGATCGTCCTCGTAAAGGATCTCCCCCGGCTCCTCCCGGTCCATAATCTTCTGGAACAGTGTCTTCTCCTCTGCCATAAGGGTCAGCTTAGCGGTCGAGGGCGCGTCCCTCAATCGTTGTCGTATGGTCCGCTCCGCTTGGAGCAGGAGCGCGGGGTAGGTAAACTCCTCTTCGGGGAGATGTACGCTCCTGCAAACACTTTTTCTACCCCCGGTACCCTAGGTCACAGCGCTCTCTACTGAGAGTACCGGGGGTAGAACAGCGCCACAAGTTGGTACTTACCACGGTACCAGGGCAAATAGAAGTCGGGAGTTATGCTGCACCTGGTGGCATAATTACAAGTTGTGCGTCAAGAAAAACAGTGAGGAGGATATGAAGGCATCGGTGTATATCGCAACAAGCGTTGACGGCTTCATTGCGAGAGCAAACGGTGACATCGACTGGCTCCCCGATGGGGGAAGTGAAGATAGCGATGAGGACTATGGCTACAAGGAATTTATGGATTCGGTCGATGCCCTCGTTATGGGACGGAATACTTATGACTTGGCGTTGACCTTTGGTGCATGGCCGTATGGTGACAAGCCGGTTGTTGTGCTTAGCAGCCGACAGGTGAACATTCCTGAACACATTGCGGACTTTGTCGAGTCTATGTCTGTTTCGCCACGTGAAGTGGTTCGCCGTCTTGAGACGCGTGGGGCGAGGCATCTGTACATCGACGGAGGCACAACGATTCAAGGATTTCTGGCGGAAGGTCTGATTCAGCAGTTGATCATCACAAGAATTCCGATCCTCATTGGCAGCGGGATTCCGCTGTTCGGACCACTTTCGCACGATGTCAGGTTGCGGCACATCGAGACCCGGCAATTTGCAAACGGCTTGGTACAAACCAAATACGAGGTTGCTGGGTAAATGCCACATAACTTTTCGCTGCCCACGGAGGTAGCCTCTTGGGACCGAAAGCTCAATCTTCTTCGTTGAACCAGTACCCCTTCACTTTTTCCGCACTCGGCCCCGCGTAATGCCCTGGTATGTGACGTTTCCGCGTAAAGCTTCTGAGCGCCGCATGGGACCCGTTTGATCGTGAAGCATACAGAGAGTGCAATCGGGTCAAGAGGATCATCAACCGCCTCAAGCAGTTCCGCAGAGGCGCCACGCGCTACGAGAAGCTGGCTACTAACTACCTCGCCATGCTCACTCTCGCTGTTACCCTACTTTGGCTCTAGTTGCGATAGGGATGCACGTTTGAGTCTGCTTCTGAACTATGGTATACGGCACGCTGAACTGACCAAGGTCTATTGTAGACGCTACATCTAACCAGCTGGGGTATGAACGATCTATGAACCTTCGCAATCCTTCTGCACCGGTGCTTGAGGGTCTCATCGACAGGCTACGGTTGCGTTTGAACGCACGTGCAACAGCCGCGACGCGCGAGTGGTGGACGAAGTACCTTAGAGGTGCTGCCTCCTTCCGCGGCGTCAAGATGGGGGATGTCCGATCGGCTATACATGCCTGGTTTGAGGAAGAGCAGGTGGCAGAGCACCTGTCCGTTGAGCAGCAGAAGGATCTGGCCCTGATACTGCTCGAAGCAGACTACACAGAGGACAAGCTCGCCGGAGTCCTCTTTCTGCAGGAGATCCTCCTACTGGCAGGCGCACTGGACTGGCGCACTGACCTGCCCCGGTTCGCGCGCCTCTTCGATCAGGGGTATATCCACGACTGGAACATCTGCGATTGGTTCTGCGTCAAGGTGCTTGGCTCACTGGTAGAGCAGCAGGGCGAGGCGTGCGCACGAGCTATCTCGGAGTGGCGAGAGGCCAACAGTTTGTGGCAGCGGCGCGCCTCCGTCGTCGCGTTCGCCAATCTCGCCAGCAAGGGTGATCGCAACTTCGCGGGCTTTACCGAGATGGTGCTCGGCACCTGCTCCCAGCTCCTAGGAAGCCAGGAGAGGTTCGCCCAGACGGGTGTGGGCTGGATTCTGCGGGAGCTCAGCCGCTCAGATGAGGGC
>JALZEL010000353.1 GCA_030862075.1 Actinomycetota bacterium
CGGTAGAGGTTTGCCCGGGAAACCTGGGAGATCAGGCACGCCCTAACCGTCTGCCTGACGAGCTGGCCCTCGAACTCCGAGTACTCCTCGCCGCTCCTGGCCAGTATACCCATCACCCGCGGGTAAGCCCGCCGGACCGCCTCTTCGACGGTCAGCCCGTTCACCCCACGCTTGTAGACATGCGGGTCGAGCCTCTCCTCCTCCCGCAGTCGCGGGACGCTTAGCCAATCTTGCCTCTTGCTACTGACTTCTTCCATGCAAGGATTATACCGCGAAATCCGAAGTTTACATCGCCGAATTTCCTGCAAACCCGAGTATTCAGAGGCGAGGACGGGCATCGGTTGTGGGAGACGGTAAACTTACTTGGACGGGCGGCGAGCAGGAGGTTTTGGTGGACTCGCGGGGATTTTTAGAGCAGCTGAAGCGGGAGGTCATAGGGCACCCGGCGCTGGTGCATCCTTTTCTGGAGCGGTTCGGGGAGGGGGACGTGAGCGAGGAAGGGGTGAGGACGTTCGCGATCCAGTACTATAGACACGTCCGGGTGAGCCGGCTGTACCTCGCGGCCCTCATCTCCAACTGCGGCCACGATGAGAAGCTGCAGCTCGCTCTGGCCGAGATCCTCTTCGACGAGTACGGCCACCTGAACCCCGACGAGACTCACCCCGCTCTCTACAGGCGCTTCCTTACGGCCCTCGACATCACCGAGGAGGAGTGGGAAGAGCCACCCACGATCCCGGAGGTGCAGCTCTACATAAGCGCCCACCGGGAGCTGACGCGCGACCCGGACATACGGCTTGGTCTGGGGGCGATGGGCCCGGCGAGCGAGTGGCCGGTACCCCCGATCTACGTGCGCCTCACCGAGGGGTTGAAGAAGGCCGTGGAGCTCTCCGATGAAGCGCTCGAGATCTTCACCAGCCACGTGACGATGGATGTAACTCACGCCCGCATCATGATGGACGCCGCTGCTCCCTACGCCGAGGACGAGGAGAGCCAGCAGAAGGTGCGCGAGGGCGCCATGCGCTCTTTGGACGCCCGCTCGGTGATGCTCGATGGCCTCCACAAGGCAGTCTACGGCGAGACAGCTCCGCTCGCGGACGACGCTTCCGTCCGGGCCGCCAGACCTTAGATGCCCGAGCTCCCCGAAGTTGAGACCATAAAGGAGGACCTGCGCGAGCTGGTCGTGAGGTCGAGGATCGAGGGGGCCGAAGTTCTGGACCCGAGCCTCGTGGAGCAACCCTCACCCGAGGAGCTTATCTGGCGGCTCAAAGGTCGCACCATAATGGGAGCGCAGCGGCGGGCGAAGCACCTCATCGTGGAGCTCGACGACGAAACAAACCTCGTCTTCCAGTTAAAGATCGGGGGACAACTGCTGCTCGTGCCACCGGTGGCGGAGCCGCGCACGGCACTGATGATGGTGCTCCATCTAGATGGTAACAGGAGGTTGTTCTTGCGGGATCAGACCGGTTTTACCCGCGCCCGGCTGCTGACCGCCGAAGAGTTAAGGGCGCGGCTCTCGTCCTTGGGGCCGGAGCCTCTGGCGGAAGAGTTCGGGGTAGAATATCTACATGAGGCCCTTAGCTCCCGGAGAGCCCAGATAAAGTCACTACTCCTGGACCAGAAGATTGTCGCCGGCATCGGCAACATATACGCGGACGAGATCCTCTATGACGCGAGGCTGCATCCGCGACGCAAGGCGAGCACCCTCACGGAGAGAGAGTGGGAGGCGCTCTACGGCGCAATTGTCGAGAATCTTAGGGCGGGGATAGAGCACCGGGGGACGACGGTGCGTCTCTACCGGGACGTTCTGGGTCGCGCGGGGGAGCACCAGAACCACTTGCACGTCTTCGAGAAGCACGGTAAGCCGTGTCCGGAGTGCAAGGGCGAGGTAGTTCGGGAGAAGGTCGCGGGCAGACCGACGCACTTCTGTCCCGAGTGCCAGCGTGAAGACTGGCATGAGGGGGAACAAAGGTTAAGATTGGATCAACCGGTATAGAGGAAGGAGAAACAGGGTGGCGGAAGACAACAACAAGTTCGACCTTGTCATCATCGGCAGCGGAAACGGGGGGTACATACCCGCGATCCGGGCGAGCCAGCTCGGGATGAGCGTGGCGCTGGTCGAGAAGGAGCAGGTACTGGGCGGGACGTGCTTGAACTGGGGCTGTATCCCGACCAAGGCCCTGCTCCACACCGCGGAGCTCTTGAACGCCTTCAATCACAGCGAAGAGTTCGGGATAAACGTCAACGGCTTCGAGCTCGACTACGAGCAACTCGCGGAGTACAGGGAAGCGGTCGTGGGGCGCTTGCAGCAGGGCGTCTCGGGCCTGATGAGGAAGAACAAGATCCAGGTCTTCACCGGGTTCGGCAGCTTCGTCGAGCCAAAGAAAATCCAGGTAGAGAGCGAGGACGGCGAGACGCAGGAGATCGAGGGCGAGAACGTCCTCATCGCCGCGGGGAGCGCCGTGAGGACCCTGCCGGGCCTGGAGATAGACCACGAGAAGATCGTCTCCAGCGATGACGTGGTGGTGGCGAAGGATTATCCTAACTCGATCATCATCCTGGGGAGCGGGGCCGTGGGCACCGAGTTCGTCAGCATGTACAGGGACTTCGGGACCGAGGTGACCATCGTCGAGGTCCTGGACAGGCTCCTGCCGACCGAGGACCCGGAGATCTCGGACGAGCTTCGGAAGCAGTTCGAGAACCGCGGCATACGGGTCATGACGAGCAGCATGGCCGACACGGAGAGCCTCGAGAAGTCCGACGACGGAGTGAAGATCAAGGTTACCTCCGTAAGCCAGGAGGAGCAAGAAGAGGAAGCCGACGAGGAGAGCACCTACGGCGGTGAGACCGACCCGGCCGGTGAGGGTGGCGGCGATGATGGCGAGACCCTGGAGGCTGAGCAGATCCTGGTCGCCATCGGCCGGAAGACCGCGATAGAGGATCTCAACCTGGACGTTACGAACGTCGAAGTGAACGATGGCGGCGAGATCCAGGTAGACGAGTTCTACCGCACCGCCGAGGACGGTGTCTACGCTGCGGGCGACGTGATCGGCGGCTACTGGCTCGCGCACGCGGCCGGGCACGAGGGCATCATCGCCGTCGAGCACATTGCTGGCGAGGACCCGTTGCCGCTGGACCAGAACATGGTCCCGCGCGTCACCTTCTGTCGCCCGGAGGTCGCCTCCTTCGGCCTCAATCGCCAGCAGGCCGAGGGCGAGGGATACGAGGTCAAGGAGTCGAAGTTCCCCTTCCGCGCTATCGGCAAGGCCCTCATAGAGGGCGAGCCTAACGGCTTCGTGAAGGTGGTCGCCGACGCGGAGACCGACCTTATTTTGGGGATGCACATGATAGGCCCGAAGGTCACGGATCTCATCGCCGAGGGCGTCTTCGCCAAGCTGGTCGAGGGGACGCCGCAGGAGATGGGCATGGCCGTCCACGCCCACCCAAGCCTCGCCGAGGTCATGGGCGAGGCCGCGATGGCGGTAGACGGGCACGCGATTCATATATAGCCGTTAGCGTCAGCAATTCTTGGAGGGCGACGGCCGGCGGCTCAGGCGTGACCGTGAAAGCGACTCGTCCATGACGGTCATCGCCGATCGCGTAGGCCGCCCAAAGCAGTGGACTGCCTGAATGCTGACACCCGAGGTCTGTAAATTCGACCCGGCCCGCGACGGCTTCGGCTTTCACAACCCGAATGGTCTTACCCCGAACCGAACGGGCAGAGGATCTTTTCTCCGCCCGTTCGACCCTTTGGTGTACGGGAAGGGGCTTTGTTTCGGTATGGCCGCCGCGGCGCTCCTGAGCTTCACCGGTCGCGCGGCCGGGATACTC
>JALZEL010000366.1 GCA_030862075.1 Actinomycetota bacterium
TGACCGCCGGGTGGATGCGCATCGTTGGGCAGGTCACGGCCGTGACGACCTTTACACGGGAGGTGACCTGGGAGAGGCCCCCGATCACCGACCACACGAACGGGCTGTTCCCCTGCTCCTCGTTCCAAGGGTGGTAGTGGTCGGAGATCCAGAGCGCCTCGAAGCCGGCCTCCTCGGCCATCCGGGCCTGCTCCAAGAGCTCGCGCGGCCCCCACTCCTCGCAGGACAGAAAGTAGCCTACCTTCATGAACGAAAAACCTCACTTCCGTCTGGGAACGGTCCGTACCTACGTCCGCCGGTCACTGCGGCGTGCGTCAGTAAAGTTAGCGCATCAAACCTCGCGGTGCACCGAGCAGTCTCAGTTCTCTGCCGTCGGCCCTCGGATCAGGCCCAAACGAGCCAACGATCGTGGCGATCCTGAGAGTGGCACACAGCCGACTTTTCGGATAAACATTGGGTATGTGTTCGATCCCCAGCGCCGAATCTTAATTTCGAACTGATGCCGAAACGCGTCCGACCAGCGTCTTCTACGCTCTCGACCGGGCTCGCCGGGGTCATCGTCGCGTTTGCCGTCATGGTTGTGATGGCAGGTTGTGGTAACTCCGAGGAGGGGGCCGGCGCCGAACCGGAAACCGCCACGCAACCGGCCGAAGAGGTCTCAGTCGCGGAGTCGTCGCCAAACGTTGCCGAGGCCGCGGCGGCCGGGATAGACGAAGCTTCGATCCGTGAGAGCCTGGCCCACCTGACAGGAGAATCCCCCGCGCCGCTCGCCGGCGGACCGGTCACCATCGAGGAACGCGGGAGCGAGGAGGGAAGGCGCGCGGCCGCCGAGTACATTCGATCTTCTTTCGAAGCGATGGGCATCCCCGCGCGCGTCCTAGAGTTCGACCTGGACGACGAGCGTGGGTTCAATGTAGAGGCAACTCTAGAAGGGACCAGTGGCGGTAAACACCTGTGGGTGACCGCGCACCTGGACTCCGTCTACAACGCCGGGGCGAGCGACGACGCGAGCGGCTTGGTCTCGATCCTGATGAGCGCGAGGGCGTTGAAGCAGCTTAATCCCGAGCACACCGTCCACTTCGTAGCTTACGACCAGGAGGAAGTGGGCTTGGTCGGGAGCTCCCGCTACGTGGAGAGCGTCGTGAGCGACATCCTCAGGCAAGAAGGCGAAGGCGCGATCATCGGCAACCTGCACACCGACATGATCGGCTACGACGAAGGCGGGTTCGAGGCGGTGATGGGAACCTGCAACCAGGCCGGCCCCATAGATGACGCCATCCTGCGCGCCTCGGAGATCATCGACTCACCGCTCGACGTCGGCGACGATTGCCTGCGCCGCTCCGACCACGAGCATTTCTGGAACGCCGGTTTCCCGGCGGTCATAATGACCGACAGCACAAAGTACGACGGCTACCCCTGGTACCACAAGGCCACCGACACGCTCGACAAGCTAAACCTCCCCTACCTGCGTTCCGTTGTCCAGCTAAACGCGGCCGCGACCGCGCTGCTCGCCGCAAGCTAAAGCTTCCCGACATCGGCCGGGGGGAGCCTTTGCGCATGGAGGGGGACGAGGGCATAGGCGTCCTCGTCTCCCGCGACCTCACGCGGACCCCGCAGAGCGTGCGGCTTTTGGACGAGGCGTTGGTGGCGTAGGTCTTTACGGTCAGGGGCCGAGGCTCGAAGGGCACGGGACGAGCGTGGAGGGATAAACCCGGCGGGCCGAGATTGAACGCTCTAGGCTTGTATGTTCGTCTCGCGCCAGCGGGTGTGGGTGCCCAGGCCCTCGGCCTCCGGAAACTCGTCGCCCTTCGTGAGTTGGACGCGGACCGGGGGGAGCATGGTTCCCCGGTCGCAGATGTAGGTGCCGCTTATAGGCGCCTTGTCGCCAGGCTTGAAGATCGGTCCGTAGGGCCGGTAGCGGTTGAGGACGTCCTCGATGCTCGCCGCCATAACCCTACAGGCTCACCGCCCGAGCGTCGGTGAAGCCGGGGATCTCGAGCAGGCTTCTTATGACTTCTTCGGGGACAGGCTCGTCTACCGTGATGGCCATGGCGGCGGGGGCGCCGGGGGCGCTGCGTCCGACGGCCATGTTGCCTATGTTGATCTTGTGCTCGCCCAGGATGGTCCCGACCTTGCCGATCATGCCGGGCTTATCCTCGTTGCGGATAAAGAGCGTGTGCTCTTCGGGGACGATGTCGACCGCGAAGCCCAAGGCCTCGACGATCAGCGGCTGCATCCGGGGTCCGAAGAGGGTTCCGCTCACGACGCTCTCTTGGTCGCCCTTCGAGGCGAGCCTGAGCGTGACGAGGCTCGTGTAGTCCGCGCTCTCCGAGACGCGCGCGGTCTCCACCCTCAGGCCCCTCTCCTTGGCGAGTGCGGGCGTGTTCACGAAGTTCAAAGGCTCGTACACCATCAGGGCCAAAAGCCCCTTCGTGGCCGAGACGTCTAGAAGGCGGGTGTCGAAGCCCGCGATTTCGCCTCGGTATTCGATCTTTAAAGAGCTGCCTGGCCTGTCCGTGAGCTGGTAGAGCAGCCTCCCCAAGGTCTCGCAGAGCTCAGCGAACTGGGCTACGAACTCTGCCCCCTCGCCAGCCGGCACCGGCGCGTTTAACGCGTTTAAGGGCACCTCGCCGCGCAGAGCGGCGGCCACCTGCTCGGCGGCGGTGATCCCGGCCCGGTCCTGGGCCTCAACCGTGCTCGCCCCGAGGTGCGGGGTTACGACTACGTTAGGGAGCGCGAAGAGCGGGGAGTCCGTCGTCGGCTCCTCCTGAAACACGTCCAGGGCGGCGCCGGCGATCCTCCCTTCCTTGAGGGCGTTGTACAGGGCGGTTTCGTCTACGATGCCGCCGCGGGCCACGTTTATCAGGTAGGCCGAAGGTTTCATTCTCTCCAGCGCGACCTCGTTTATCATTCCCGTGGTCTGCGGGTTGCGCGGGACGTGCAGCGAGACGAAGTCCGACTGCTCGAGCACCTCCTCGACGGTCTCGGCGCGCATCACGTTCATCTGGCGTATCCGGTCGTCGGAAACGTACGGATCGTAGGCGAGGACGCGCATCCTCATCCCCAAAGCGCCGCGCGCCACAATGGAGCCCACGTGCCCCAGTCCCACGAGCCCGAGCGTCTTCCCGGAGACCTCGACGCCCTGAAAGGCGCTCCGCTTCCACTCGCCAGCGCGCAAAGAGTTGTCGGCGGCCGGGATGCGCCGCGCCGCCGCGAGCATGAGGCCCAGGGTGTGCTCGGCCGCCGCCACCGTGTTGCTCGCCGGGGCGTTGGCGACGAGGATGCCCCTCTTCGTCGCCGCCTCGACGTCTATGTTGTCCACCCCGATGCCGGCCCGGCCTATCGCCTTGAGGTTCTCCGCCCGCTCGATGACTTCGGCCGTCACCCTCGTCGCGCTCCGGATGATGAGGCCGTCGTAAGGCCCGATCTTCTCTAAGAGCTCCTCGGGAGATAGGCCGAGGACGACGTCCACCTCGAACCCCTCCTCGCGCAGGTACTCCACCCCCCTCTCGGCGAGGGCCTCGGTTATGAGAATTTTCATGCCGTCACCCCGCTCCTGGAGAAGACCCGCTGCGCGGCGCCCACGCCCCTGCCAAGCTCTACGGGGTAGTCCAGAGACTCCAGGGC
>JALZEL010000379.1 GCA_030862075.1 Actinomycetota bacterium
CCCATGGACGACAGGTTGATGATCCTCCCAAAGCCCTGCTCGCGCATCCCCGGCAAGACCAGCTGGCACATACGCACCAACCCAAAGACGTTCGTCTCGAACTGGCGCCGGACCTTTTCCATGGGAACGTCCTCAACCGCGCCGGACTGACTGTAGCCCGCGTTGTTGACTAGCACCCCGACCGCACCCTCGGCTCGCTCGACCTCCTCGACGGCGCGTCGCATAGACCCTTCGTCGGTTACGTCGAGCGGGAGCAGCCTGCAGGCGCGAGCCTCGAGCGGCGCGATCGCCTCGACGTTGCGGGCCGTGGCGTACACGGTCCATCCCCTCTCCGCAAGGTGTTCGGCCGTCGTCCAACCGATGCCGGCCGAACAGCCGGTGATCAAAACCGCCCTCGACGTTCCGGTAGACTCGATCCCGGATACCAGAAACCTTCCTCCTTCGCTGATCCGCCGTCCCTACCCCTGCCATCCCATTATGCCGTCCCCCGGAGCATGAGAAAACCGAAGCCTCGATCCCCCGGTCCTCTACCGGTGAACCAAGTGTTGCCTCGGAGGCGGAACTAGCCGATGCTCGACTGTTCATTCCATCCCCGAAATGCGCCGACATGGAGGACGTCTTGTCACGCCGCTTAAAAACGTTGTTTATACGCCTTGACAAGCGGACACAAAGTGTCATAGGCTTAGGATACTTGTAGGCGAGCGAGCGAGGGACTCTTGTTAGGAGTTTCGGAAGAGCGGCGGAGAGAGATCTCGGGCCCAAGGTCCGACGCCGTCGGCTTGCTCACTCCTCCCATCCACCCGCGAGTATCCGCGGTAGCCGTACCCGTAGCCCTACGGCGACTAATTAGCCGGGCGGGCCGGGACGGCATCACCCGGTCCGCCTAGAGCCGGGAACGCGGGGCTAACTCCCCGCTCTGTTTGGTCGAAGATCCTTACTCGCAGCACAGATAGGATGGGACGAATCGTGGAGAACACCGCTTTCAACATCGAATACAAGCCGCGCACCGGGAGCGAGGCGATGTGCGAGGCGCTCCTGGACGAGGGGGTCGAGTACCTCTTCGGGTATCCGGGGGGTGCCATCATGCCTTTCTACGACGCCCTCCCCGACTACCCGCTAAAACACGTCCTCGTCCGCCACGAACAGGCCGCGGCGCATGCAGCGGACGGCTACTCACGGGCGACGGGCCGAGTAGGGGTGTGCGTGGCGACGAGCGGGCCGGGTGCTACGAATCTGGTTACAGGGCTCGCGACGGCGCAGATGGACTCGGTACCGCTCGTGGCGATCACGGGCCAGGTCGGCCGTCCGGCGATGGGCAAGGATTCCTTTCAGGAGACCAACGTCATGGGGATGACGTTGCCTTTCACCAAGCACTCTTTCCTCGTCGAGGACCCCGACGAGCTCTACCCGACGATGCGGCGGGCGTTCGAGATCGCACGGTCCGGGAGGCCAGGTCCGGTGCTCGTGGACGTACCTAAGGACGTGCAGTTCGCCGCGTGCAACGACAACGGCTACCGGAGGCTCAGGGAGGTTCCGGCGCCGGTCGCGAGCCCCGCTTTGGAGGCCGCAGCGGTTCTCCTCAAGAAGGCCAAGCGGCCCCTGATCCTGGCGGGACACGGGATCACCCTCTCAGGTGCGGAGATGGAGCTGAGGCTTCTGGCCGAAAGGACGGGGACGCCGGTCGTCACGACGCTCTTAGGGATCAGCGCTTTCCCGGAGGACCATCCCTTGTACATCGGGTGGCCGGGGATGCACGGGGCGGCGAGCGTGAACCGGGCGATAGACAAGTCCGACCTCTTGTTCGCCGTCGGGATGCGCTTCGACGATAGGATCACGGGCGCGGTCGACAAGTTCGCCCCAAACGCCAAGATCGTGCACATAGACGTCGACCCCTCGGAGCTCGGCAAGGTCGTGCGTCCCACCGTCGGTATCGCGGCAGACGCGAAGGCAACTTTGAGGGGCATCCTCGCTTCCTTCGAGGAGACGGAGGACCGGGACGGGTGTGCCGAGTGGCGCGAGGAGATAGCGAAGAGCCAGGAGCCTGAGAAGAGGTGCGAGGACGAAGCCAGGAACGAGTACGGCCCGATCCGGATCATGCACGCTATCAAGGCCGCCGCAGGCGAAGAGGTCCGGCTCGTCACCGACGTCGGCCAGCACCAGATGTGGGCGGCGCAGTTCTTCGAGTTCACCAAGCCCAACAGCCACATAACCAGCGGGGGTTTGGGCACGATGGGCTTCGCGCTCCCGGCGGCGATGGGCGTGTCGTTCGCTTACCCGGACGAGCCCGTGTGGGTCGTCGCAGGGGACGGCGGCATCCAGATGAACCTTCAGGAGCTCGCCACCATACGGGACTTCGGGCTGAACATTAAGGTCGCCATCCTCAATAACGGTTACCTCGGTATGGTGCGTCAGTGGCAGCAGTTCTTCCATAACCGCCGCTACTCGGAGACCCCGATCTCCGGCCCCGACTACGAGCAGTTCGCCACCGCTTACGGTCTCTCCGGCAAGACCGTGCGTGAGGGCGACGACGTCGAAGCCGCCGTGAGGTGGGCGCAGGAACAACCCGGGTGCGTAATCCTGGACTTCCATATCGACCCCGAGGCGAACGTGTACCCCATGATCCCGAGCGGGATGAGCGTGCACGAGATGATCGAGGAAAGCAGCGCCGCGTATGGCGGCGCATAACATGCCCCGTCACGCGCCGATTGACACGGCCCTCAACCCTATTGAGGTCCGCCTTTCGGGCGGGATGCTCGCCTTGAATCGCTTTCTGATGACGCTGCAGAACAAGCGGATGCCGGTCGCCTCCTTCACCGCCGGTAGAGACGGGGGCGGGATGCGGGCGACCGTCCTGCTCGACTGCCCGCCCGAGCAAGCCCGGCGGTACGTCGCGCTCCTCTCGGGTCTTGAGGACGTGGAGGGGATCGAGGCGGCGGACGAGACCGTGGAGGTCGCGCTGCTGAAGGTAGGAGGAGACGCTTGGCGCGAGTCGGTGGCACGGACAGGCCTCGAAGCGCACGAAGAAAACGGGACGATCGTGGTATCGGGGGAGCCGGAGAAGTTGGAGGCCTGGCTCGCCGAGATAAAGGAAGATCTGGAAGATCTGGTACGACTCGGACCGGTGATACGGCCAGGAGATGGGGGGGTTTAGATGGCCCGGGTATACCGCGAGGGGGACATAGGCAACGAGATCACCCAACGCAAGGTTGCGATACTGGGCTACGGCAGCCAAGGCCACGCCCACGCCCTGAACCTCAAGGACTCCGGCTGTGAGGTCGCCGTCGGCCTCTACGAGGGCAGCGCGAGCCGCACAAGGGCCGAGCGAGAAGGCCTCCAGGTGATGACCACCGCCGACGCGGTGCAATGGGCAGACGTGGTGATGATGCTCTTGCCGGACGAGAGGCAGCCCGCGGTCTTCAGGAGCGAGGTCGAGCCGAAC
>JALZEL010000383.1 GCA_030862075.1 Actinomycetota bacterium
GGAGAGGAGCTCGCCCGTCTCGGGATCGAAGAGCATCGTGTAGAAGCGGGCACCCGCACGGGCGACGGTGTAGGCCTTGAGGCCCAAAGCCTCGATCTCGGGGGCGCCGGCGAACATGACGTTCAGGCCGCTTCCGGGCAGGGCGACGCGGCGGCGGGCGCGGTTCGTGGCGCGGCCCTCGGCATGCTGGCGCAGGATCTCCTCTACGGCGTCTAAAGCGGAGCGCATGTCGAGGAGGCCCTCGACCTCCCCTTCGGTGAGAAGCAGGGTCATGAGATCCCCGATTCGGTAGCCCTGCCGTTCCCTTCTCTCCTTGCTACAATCCCGGTGGTTATGCGGGTCTTGGTGATAGACAACTACGACTCCTTTACGTACAACCTGGTCCAGTACCTCGGGGAGCTCGGGGCCGAGGTCCTCGTCCGGCGCAACGACGAGGTGACGACGGGGGAGATCCCCGCGCTCCAACCGGACAGGATAGTCGTCTCGCCGGGCCCGTGCACCCCGAACGAGGCTGGGGTCTCTTTGAAAGCTATCGAAGAAGCCCCCGAGGGGGTCCCGGTGCTCGGCGTCTGCCTCGGCCACCAGGCGATAGGACAGGCGTACGGGGGCAAGGTGGTGCGCGCAAAAGAGCCCGTGCACGGCAAGACCGCAAGGATTATGCACGACGGCGAGGGAGTGTACAGGGGGCTGCCGCAAGGCTTCGAAGCGACGCGGTACCACTCGCTCGTCATCGAGCCCGATTCGATCCCTGAGTGCCTGACCGTGACCAGCCGGACCGAGGACGGCGTGATCATGGGCGTACGGCACAAGGAGTTGCCTGTCGAGGGCGTCCAGTTCCACCCGGAGAGCGTCCTTACGGGGAGCGGCAAAGAACTCTTGAAGAACTTCTTGGGGGCTTAGGGTACCTTGCTCAGGGAGATCCTGAGGAAAGCCGTCACCGGGGAGCCGCTCTCCGCTGGCGAAGCCGAACGGTCGCTAGAGGAGATCATGGAGGGCACGGTCAACCCCGCGGTGACGGCGGCGCTCTTGACGGCCTTGCGGGTGCGGGGCGAGTCGGTCGGGGAGATCGTAGGCTTCGCCCGCACCATGCGCCGCTTCGCCCAAAAGGTCGAGGCTCCCGGGGACGTCGTGGACACCTGCGGCACCGGCGGCGACGCGAAGGGCACCATCAACATCTCGACGGCGGCGGCGTTCGTGGCGCGTGGGGCCGGGGTTGTGGTCGCCAAGCACGGCAACCGGGCCGCTACGAGCCGGGCGGGCTCGGCGGACGTCCTCGAGGCTTTGGGGGCCGAGATAGAGCTCGGGCCCGAAAAAGTCGGGCGGTGCATAGAGGAGGTCGGGATCGGCTTCATGTTCGCCCGTACCCACCACCCGGCGATGCGCCACGTCGTCCCCGTGCGTGCCGAGCTACCGTTCAGGACCGTTTTCAACCTGCTCGGGCCGTTGACCAACCCGGCCGGGGCTAAACGCCAACTCGTCGGCGTCTTCGGCCGCGAGTTCGTGAGGCCGGTAGCCGAGGCCTTGAAGGAGCTCGGCGCCCTAAGGGCGCTCGTGGTGCACGGGGCTGATGGCCTCGACGAGATCACGATCACAGGCCCGACTTTAGCGGCAGAGGTCTCGGACGGCGCTGTCACGGAGCGCGAGATCACACCGGAAGACTTCGGCCTCTCCCGCCACGCCCCTGACGGCCTGTTGGGCGGCGACGCTCACCTCAACGCCCGCGTCCTAAAGGACGTCCTCTCCGGCGAAGAGAAGGGTGCTGCCCGCGAGGTGATCCTGCTGAACGCCGGCGCCGCGATCTACGTCTCCGGCAAGGCGAAGACGGTGGAAGAAGGCGTCCGCCTCGCCGAAGAATCCATCGCGACCAGGGCCGCCGAGAAGTCGCTTGCGAACTTCGTCCGCGAGACGCGTCGCCAGGCAGGCTTAGGGGGCGCCGTATGAGAGAGCGCCCAACCGTCCTCGACGAGCTCGCCGCCGCTGCCTTGAAGAGGGCCGAGGAGCTCCGGGAGCTCACCGTCCTCGACGGCCTCTACCAGGAAGCTCTCCTCTTCGAAAAGCGCGACTTCGCGGGAGCGCTCGCTACACCCGGCCTCTCCGTGATCGCCGAGATAAAACGCGCCTCGCCGTCGGCGGGGTTCATAGGCGACGCAGACCCCGCCAGGTGGGGAGCCCGGTACGAGGCCGAAGGCGCCTCTTGCCTCTCCGTCCTCACCGAGCCCGACCGCTTCAAGGGCTCCCTCCAGGATCTCGACGCGGCCCGCGGGCACGTCGCCCTCCCCGTCTTGCGCAAAGACTTCACCGTGGACGAGGCTCAGGTTCTGGAGGCGGGTACGCGCGCCGACGCCGTACTCCTCATCGCCGCCCTCTTCGAGGTAAACGCTCTGGCCCGCTACGTCTCCTTAGCCATCGAGGTCGGCCTCACCCCGCTCGTCGAGGTGCACGACGAGTGGGAGGCGTACCTCGCGCTCGAATCTGGCGCTCAGGTTGTCGGCATCAACAACCGCGACCTCCGCAACTTCACCGTGGATCTGAGGACGACCGAGAAGCTAGCCTCGCGCCTGGCGGGTGCTACGCTCGTCGCCGAGAGCGGCGTGAAGACGCCCGAGGATGCTAAGCGTTTACGGGATGCCGGGGCCGATGCGGTGCTCGTGGGCGAGGCGGCGATGCGTGCCCCGGCGCTTGTTGCCCAGCTTTCTGAATTGCCGTAAGGGATGTCCAAGCCTTCGAGGCTTCAAGATACGAACGACCTCGCCTCTTTAGGTATCCTACGAACCCTAGAGAGGTGTGTAGGGAGTTAAGCCGTTTTAAACTACGAGCATCGTCTGTTCGGGGCAGGCCGAGGGGGAGTTCGAGAAGGAGGGCTTCGTAGCGTCCTAGCCGCTGTTAATCGCCACCTAACACGTACTCCACGCAACGCTACGGTGCTTATCCGAGGTGGACGACTCAAAATAGAACGTGGCGTGTTCGAGAGAACCCTCGGAGACGGCAGTGGGAAGTAAGGAGGAGTTGATGAGGAGCGTGATCGGGAAAGACGGTAACCCCCCGAACGGGGCGGCCACACAGCATCCTGGCGCTGCGGCCCTGGAAAAGGAACTACGCGAGGACGGTCTCCGCGGCGAGGTGCGCTTCGATCGCGGCAGCCGGGCTTTGTACGCGACGGACTACTC
>JALZEL010000249.1 GCA_030862075.1 Actinomycetota bacterium
CCGCCCCGACCATGGCTTCTACATCAGCTGCGTTAGTTACGTCCGTCGTTTGCGCCAGGGAGCTGCCGCCCGCTCCGGAGATCTCATCGGCTACCGTGGTCGCGCGCTGCTCCACCACATCCGCGACGACGACGGCAGCTCCCTCCGCCGCAAAACGGTGCGCCAGCACCCGCCCGAGTCCCGAGCCGCTACCCGTGATGATTGCTACCCGACTTTGGAACCGCATCTTTACTCCGTACACTCGTGTCTGCCGACAGCATTCTGCTTGGCGTGCGACCAGAATACCGCAAGATACTGCCCTTCGACCCTGTGGAGCGCTCGCCTGGGAAGGCGCGGACGCGGAAGAGGGAATTCGCGAGGTCTAAGATGGAAGAATGGTAATGAACGCCGTGGGGGTGGAGGTAGGGTGACAGGGATCGCCGCCCGGGTGATACTGCCGGAGGCAAACCCGTTATTGGGGTGAGGTAGCTGACTACACTGTTCCGTCCCTGCTTGCGTACAGTACTCGAGTGTCGGTAAAATAAGTAGCAAAGTCTGGCAAGCGGGCGTGACCGCAGTCCTGGACATCCTGGCGACGTGATTATCGCTAAGGAGGGGCTTGGCGGAAGGCCGTGACCGAAGCGGCCGGAAGAGAAGACTCGCGCTGTGGGATGGGGAGAGCCACGGTTTAGAGAAGGGGGCACGATGTCGGAGAGAGAAACGGGCAATTCCAATCAGCGGGAAGGCGTTGGCCGTCGCGGGTCTGTCTCGAGGCTCAACGTTTTTATCGGGGGGACGGCAGCGATCATAGGCATTATCTACGGGTACGACTTGGGCTCGATAGCCGCGGCGATCCTATTCTTGGAACCGGACTTGGGCCTCTCCACCTTCATGGTCTCCGTGGTGACGGCAACGGTGGTGCTCGGGCAGCTGTTTGGCGCTTTAAGCGCCGGACGCATTACCAACCGGCTCGGGCGCAAGCGCACCATGGTCGGGATAGCGCTCGGTTACGTAATCTTTGCGGCACTTCAAGGTCTTGCGCCCAACGAGTGGTTTTTAATCGTCGCCCGGTTTCTTCTCGGGTTCACTATAGGCGTCTCGATCGTCACGGCGCCAGCCTACATCGCGGAGTCTTCGCCAAGGAGCGTCCGAGGTTCCATGATCGTCACCTTCCAGGTTGCTACCGTCACGGGCATCGCCGTCTCTTACTTCGTGGGCGCGGCCCTGGCCGGCCTCGAGAGTTGGCGTCTGATCCTCTCCCTCTCGGCGATCCCCGCCCTTATCGTGCTGTTTTTCGTCATCCGCTTGCCCGACACTCCCCGCTGGTACCTGATGAACGGCCAACGTGAGGAAGCCTTGGATCTCATAGGGAGGGTCCAGGGCGACGTAGATCCCGAAGAAGAGGTGCAGAGAATCGAAGAGGACCTCGCCTACGAGGAGAAGGGCAGCTTCATCGAGATCTTCCAGGGACGCTTTCGGCTGGCCGGTATCTTCGTCATCACCCTTGGCTTCCTGGTACAGATCACGGGGATCAACGCCATCGTCTACTACAGCCCGACCATCATCACTCAGGTGGGCGTTACCGACCCGTTTCAGGCGATCGCCGTAAACGGTTTGATCCAGTTGGCTGGCGTGGTAGCGGTGGTGGTCTCCTTCCTAGTAGTCGACAGGTGGGGGCGCAGGCCCACGCTGCTGACAGGGGTGGGCCTCATGGTAGCGGCCAACGCGGAGCTGGTCTTATCCTATGCGCTGGGTACTTCGCCGGTACTGACATTCGTAGGTATCCTGCTCTTCGTCGTAGGCTTCAACTTTGGTTATGGGTCACTTGTGTGGGTCTACGCCTCCGAGAGTTTCCCTGCACGTCTCCGCACCCAGGGCGGATCGGGTATGCTGACCTCCGACCTGTTCGCGAACTTCCTCGTTGGCGTCGTGTTCCTCAACGCGCTCGGCGCGTTGGGCGGGGCCCTGACCTTCGGCATCTTCTGCGGACTGGCGATAATCTCGTTCATCTTCATATACGCTCTGGCTCCCGAGACGAAGGGGCGTCAGCTAGAGTCGATCCGGCAATACTGGTACAACGGTGCCAAGTGGCCGGAGGAGGCGGAGAGCATACGCACGTAAGTCTTGGCTGCGTGCTTTTGGTGCCTTACTCCTCGTGTGCGCTCACGCAAGGACCTCGAAGATGGAGCACCAATGAAGAACAGCGGCGAATTGCAGTAAAGCGGGTCCCTAGTCCGTGCGTCCATCAACAAAGGCGATGTGACTTCAGAACCTCGGTCGGAGAAAAGAGGAGAGGCTTCGTCCCGAAGAACGTACGTTACGCTGCGTCGCCTCGAAGATGGTCGCGCTACGGTTCTCGTACTCCGCCCTCGGGAAGTGTATACGTGCAAGGAGATTCGCCGTGACGGTCCCCTACGCACTTGTCGGGGAGGTTTTCACCCCCGAAGCAGTTGGGCCAGCAGCGGTCGTGATACAAGACGGCAAGATCGTAGATCTCCTGCGTTCGCCGCGCCCCGAAGATCTCCCGCCGGAACAACGCAGACCGTGTATCAGGAGAGGTGAGAGCCATGCCGGACAGCAAAATGTCCACGGAGATACGTGAGCAGCCTGAGGTCCTCGAGCGTATCCTCAACGAGGGGTGGCCCGAGGCAAGGTCGGCGTCGCGCGCCTTAAGGGAAGGCCGTCTCCGATCTGTAATGATCGCGGCTCGGGGCACCTCCGACAATGCTGCCCTGTACGCCAAGTACCTCTTCGAGGTACTACTGGGCTTGCCCACAGCTCTCGCTTCGCCCTCTGTCTTCACCCTCTATGAGAGCAGGATGAACCTCGAAGGAGTGCTGGTTGTGGGCCTCAGCCAGTCCGGCGAAAGCCAGGATGTTCTGGAGACCGTCCGCAGATCGGGTGAGCTTGGGGCTCGCACCCTCGCCGTAACCAACAACGAGGCCTCCGCGATGGCGGAGGCTGCGCAGCATCACCTCTTTCTCCGGGCCGGCAAAGAGGAGAGCGTCGCTAGCACCAAGACGTACACCGCCGAGCTGCTGGTGCTCTATCTGCTCGCCTCCGCGCTCAAAGGAGAGGAGAGCTTGGGGAATGAAGTGCGAGGTTTGCCGGAGCTCTCACGAGAGGTGCTCGAAGAAAGCTGGGAAGGGACCGAGCGCTACCGCTACGCGGAGTATATGGTGGTGACCTCCCGCGGCTACAATCTCGCCACCGCCGAGGAAGCAGCTCTCAAGCTAATGGAAACCACTTATGTCATGGCCCAGGCTTTCTCTGCAGCGGACCTGAGACACGGTCCTATAGCCATGATCGGACAGGACTTCCCGGTCCTCATTATCGTCCCGCCGGGCAGGGTCCAACAAGACCTGCGCTCTCTCGTAGGGAGCCTCAAAGACCGTGGAGCCGAATTCGTCGCGATCAGCGAAGACAGCTCCATCCTCGAGAAAGCGTCGGCAAAGTTTAAGATACAGGGCCGGTGTGCTGATAAACTCTCACCGATTCTGTATGCTGTGCCCATCCAGCTTTTCGCAGAGAACCTTGCACACCTGAAAGGGCTCAACCCAGACAGCCCTCGGGGTCTGAGCAAGGTGACGGAGACCTGGTGAATGCATGTTGAAGATAGCAACCGCCTCGGGGCACTGGTAATGAAGCAGGCGTCAAGGAGGGGAGGAGCAGCTCCTCGCTGAAAAGCATCACTAATCAGTGTGGCCACTAAGAGACTTAGTGTCTACAGCCTGTTTTAAGATTCTCTAGGGTCTCCTATGCTAAACCTCATGAGAAGGGTGGAAATAACCGATGAGCATTGGCGACGCTTAGAGCCACTATTACCGCCACCTCGTAGGGGCCGGGGACGTCCGAGGGCCGATTAGGAACCTGCAGTCTACTGCAACCGTACTGCAACCGGGCTAGTACAGGCTCGTACGCAGTTGGAAAGCGAGCTTTTCGAAAACGTCAAGAAACGCGTAAATAAGCCAATTTCCCGGACACGCTAGAACAGGCTAGTACTTAAGTCCTGGGACTTAAAATCCGTACAGTGTAGGTGCGAAGTTATCACCTCACTAAAAGTAGGAGACCGAACCCTCGGGAGTTCCTTAGGGTTCCTTTCCGGCAACCTCACGACGTTACCGTTACTTTACGGTTACTTTGGTGAGCGTGAGAGCGTTTGTGGCTGATGTACAGAACTCCCTGGTGCATCCTAGAGGTGCAAGAGCTTGCACCTACCCTCTTTAAGGGGGTTGCCCCGTTGCCTCTAACCCTTATTCACCTAGTTGCCGACAGAAACTGTTTGGAAAATAGCTGAAGAGTGCCTCGACCGTCGGTTGTGGGTGCTCGAAACGAGCTGGCGGGGCAACTTTATCCCCTTTTGGCTACTCATCGATCCCTAAATAAGAGGGATTATCCCGAATTTCCAAACAGTTTCTCTGAAACTGTCTGGAAAAGCGGAATGGGCACCTAATCGGGGCTCCGAGCGCCGCCAAATGGGGGTGAAGGAGCCTCGACCGGCCGTTCCGTGACACCGAGAATGTGCACAATGGTTCTCCCTGGCTATTTTCCAGACAGTTTCAGAGCAAGTATTCTCGGAAACCCCTATTCAGCCGGGCGTATCCTTATGCGTTAGGACCGGGGCTAAGGGTAGATGCCTCGCCCGAGAAGAGATTTTGACCAGACATCTTGCCATATATTTGGATGGATATTCACTCGAAGAGCCTACACCGCCTGCTCCGCTCCTGCAGCATAGGCAGGGTAGCAGGTTACCGACAAAACGGACGAGTTCCTCGAAGCCAAGGAAGAGACCGAGGCCGAACGTTGAAGGCCAACGCCGCGGGACAAAACCGCCGGCCGCATACCGGCGCTGTCTCGCACGGCGAGTACCTCCTAATGTTACGATGGGTACTATGTTAACCGGAAGTACGAAGCTGCTCGGCCTGATCGGTCACCCTGTCGGGCACTCCTTGAGCCCGCGCATGCACAACGCCGCCTTCTCCCGCGACGGGGCAGACTACGCGTACGTGGCGATGGACGTACAGCCGGACCGTTTGCCCGAGGCAGTGGAGGGGCTTAAAGCTTTGGGTTTCGTTGGCTTCAACGTCACCCTGCCGCACAAGGAGGCGATGATACCGCTGGTGAACGAGGTGGACGAGGCGGTTCGCCTCTCGGGTGCAGTGAACACCGTCGTCGTCGAAAACGGTACGCTTCGTGGCCTCAACACCGACGGAAGCGGCTTCATCGAAGCCTGCAGAGAGGCCGGCGTCTCCCTCTCCGGACGAAGAGCGCTGATAGTCGGTGCCGGGGGAGCGGCTGCCGCCATCGCCGCCGCGTCTCTTAATGAAGGCGCATCACGGCTCCACGTTGTCAACCGGACTGCCAAGCGCGCCGAGGAGCTCTGCAAGAAGCTGTCGAGGGCTGCACGCGGGACCGAGGTCTTGGTGCGCCCGTTGGACGAAGTTGACGAGGCCGCAGAGGAGGCCGAGATCTTGATCAACGCCACGTACCTCGGAATGAAGGAGGGAGATCCCCTGCCGATACCCGCCGAGGCCATAACCGCTGACAAGGTCGTGTGCGACGCGGTCTACCTCGCTGGAAGGGAGACCACCCTGATCCGATGCGCGCGCGCGGACGGGGCGCGCACCGTGCCCGGCGGGCGGATGCTGTTGTACCAGGGGGTCCAGGCGCAGCGCGTCTGGACGGGCAGAGAACCCAACGTGGAGGCGATGAGCGATGCGCTCGCGCGACGAAATGGGCCATCGCTTTAACGAAGTACGGGCAGAAGTCGAGCCGGGGTTGGAGGTGGATCTCGGCGAGCCCGTTGTCGGGTACAACGCTGTGAAGAATACCCCTGAGCACAGGGTCGAGCGAAAGCCCGGGGGGTGGCAGGAAGTAGGCGAACCGGTTCCCGAGAGAGAACGGAGGGGCGATGAGATAGGCGAGATCCTCATCTCAGAGGACAAGATCACCGGAGTGCAGCTCGAGCAGGCGCTCGAGCTACATAAGATCCGGGGCGAGGGTGTAGGTGGTTCGGAGCATAGTATTGCCGCTGGCCCAGAGCGGGTAGTAGAGTAAATGTTCTTATGAGGAAGCTCCAAAGTAGGGTTGATGGGAAGAGGAGGACGGGGCATGGGTAGACGAAGGAACGCGGGCGGTATGGGCGACTTGGCGGCCCTGGTCTTGCGCTTGGTGCTGGGCCTGTTTATGGCCGGGCATGGATCGCAGAAGTTGTTCGGGTG
>JALZEL010000009.1 GCA_030862075.1 Actinomycetota bacterium
AAACAGCCCTCACTTCGACCACGTTCCCCTCGTCGTCGAGTACCTGCTCGAAGATGTTCCCCGAATCGTCCCTCACCCGGCTCACGACCTGTCCCTCTTCGTCTACGTACTCCTCCTCCACCGGCAGGTCGGCGACGGAGCCGACCAGATCCTCGCCCACTACCTCACCGTTGTCGTTGTATGTCGTTTCGAGGATGTTCCCGGCGTCGTCCAGCGTGCGTTGCACGAGCTGTCCCGCAGCGTCCTCCACGCTCTGGAGGAGCTGTCCGGTCTGGTCCACCGCCTGTCCCGCCGGTCCGCCGGCCTGCTCTGCGACCTGACCGGCCTGACCCGCCACCTGCCCTGACGCCTCCTGCACGGCGCCGGTCACGCCATGAGCTGACTGCCCCGCCACGTCCGTGGCTCCCTGAGCAACCTGGCCCGCCTGTTCGGTGGCCTGGCCCGCTACCTCGCCTACGTCTCCGGCGGCCTGTTCCGCTCCTTGGCCGACTTGCTGTGCCGCCTGGCCCGTCTGCTGAGCAGCCTGCCCTGCACCCTGACCGACCTCGCCGACCGCTTGTCCAGCCTCTTGCAAGGTCTGACCCGCGCCTTGTCCAGCCTCTTGCAAGGTCTGACCTGCGCCTTGTCCGGCTTCCTGTACGGCCTGTCCGGCGCCCTGACCAACTTCCTGAGCCGTCTGGCCTACACTTTGTCCGGCTTCTTGTACAGCCTGACCAGCGCTCTCACCTACGTCCTGAACCGCCTGTCCAGCGCCCTGGCCAACTTCCTGAGCCGTCTGGCCCACACCCTGTCCTACTTCTCCAACGGCCTGCCCCGCACCTTCGCCGATCTGCCCAGCGGCTTGTCCCGCGCCGCCGCCGACATCCTCTACAGCGGATCCTGTGCCTTGCCCTACCTCCTCGACGGCTTGGCCCGTGCTCTCAACAGCCTGGCCTGCACCTTCTCCTACGTCCTCAACGGCCTGACCCGTGCTCTCGACAGCTTGACCCGCGCCTTGTCCAACATCCTCCACCGCGGAGCCCGCGCCCTCTCCGACGCTCTCGACAGCCTGGCCAGTGCTTTCGACGGCCTGACCGGCCCCCTCCCCGACCTCCTGAACCGCCGAGCCAGCACCCTGGCCCACGTCTTCGACTGCCGAACCCGCACCTTCGCCGATGTCCTGCACCGCAGAACCGGCCCCAGAACCAACGTCTTCCACAGCTGAGCCTGCGCCGGCGCCGACGTCCTCGACTGCCGAACCCGCACCTTCGCCAATCTCCCCGACGGCGCGCCCTGCACCAGAGCCGACATCTTCGACCGCAGATCCAGCGCCTTCGCCAATCTCCCCGACGGCGCGTCCTGCACCGGAGCCGACATCTTCGACCGCAGAGCCTGCACCAGAGCCGATATCCTCGACCGCAGAGCCTGCACCAGAGCCGATGTCTTCGACCGCCGAATTGAGTCCTTCGCCCACCAGGTCGCCCGCACCGGAGCCGATGTCTTCGACTGCCGAATTGAGCCCTTCGCCTACCAGCTCGCCGGCGCCGGAGCCTATATCTTCGACCGCAGAGTTGAGCCCTCCGCCCACGAGCTCGCCCGCGCCGGCGCCGACGTCCTCGACGGCAGAGCTTACGCCCTCGACCAGCCTCTCGACGATTTGAGGGTTGCGATCTATGGTGGTAAGTACCCGGTCGAGGATGGCGGTCACGTTGTCGAGCCTAACCTTGAGGAGCGCCTGCGCCTCTACGCCCTGTATGACCAACTTGACCCTGCCGAGGTACGCGTCTACCCCGACCGACAGCTCCACCAGATCGAGCACCTTCGCGAAGAGGTTGAGCTTCGCCCGCAGGTCGTTGAGCTCGAAGTTTATTTCGTCCACCTTGATGACCGGCACGTCGAGCAACACATCGGGGATCTTGCCGTTCATCACGGCGTCATCTTCGTCGTACTCCAGCACGTAGTCCGCGTACTCTTTCTCCGCCATCGTCTGATCGGAGGGTATGTTGCTCGCGAACCTGTACTCCTCGGTCTTCTGGACCGAGGTACGTGGATCGTTCTTTCGAACCGGGAAGTTGTCCGCTATTTCCTGCTCGGTTAGGTTCTGCTCATGCCGAGTGTTCTGCTGCGACCCCGCCTCGTCCTGCTCCTGCGCGTGTTCGGTCTGGCTTTGTGTCTCTGTGTCCGACACTTTTCAGGCCCTCCGTTTCCCAGTAACCTAGTAAAAGCCTCTATACCATGTGTTGATTGTTACCCATTTTTCATATGTTTAATCATAAGTTCTACAACGCAGGAGGGTACGAACCTTCCCACTAACGTAGACTCCGGTTGGCGCTCTTCGGTTACGGTGGTTGCCAAAGAGTTTGCCGCGCCGGCAACGGTGAGCATGCAGAACCGGCCGAACCTATCCTAGACGAACTTCTTGTAGACTCCTATGTTCGTGGTGTCCCGCACGCCTAAAGCGTCTTTTAGCTCGTTCAGGGTGACGCCACGCCTCAGGAGCATGATGGCGAAGGTGTGACGCAAGACCATCGGGGAGACGCGGGGGAGGCCGACCTGATCGCACCGCTTCCAGAGGGCGTTCTGGAGAGATTTGGAGGTCGTCATCGGGCGGGCGGCCCGGCCTATTACGAGTTCGGGGGTTTTGTCTTCGCGCCGCTCGAGGTAGCGCCGCAGGGTCTTAACCGTTGCTTCGGAGAGGCGGCGGGCGCGGGGAGCCAGGTGCGAGCCGGGACCGCCGAGCTGTACCTGGGCGGCATCGTCGAGGTCGAGATCGCTTCTAAGGAGGTTTCTGACTTCGCCTACCGTCACCCCGGTGTCGAGCATGAGCCGGATCACGACAGCGTCGCGCAAGGAGTCGAAGCTATCCTGCGGGAAGGAGAGGAGCTGTTCGATATCCTCGTCTTCGAGGAACGTTATCTGCTGGTCTAGGGGCTGATGCATGGGCTCTATAGGGTCGAGATCCAGGCTCGCGTCGGTCGAGGTGCGCACCCAATCCAAAAAGCGTCGAACCGCCGCGTCCTTGCGGTAGACGGTGAAGCGTTTGCGGTTGCCTTCGAGGAGGTAGTTGCGGAAGTCCATTACCGAGCCCACACCGATGTCCTCCACGTGCTCGACGTTCTTCGCTTCGAGGAAGCGGGCGAACTCCTTGAGGTCCGCTTCGTAGAACTCCGCGGTTCGGGGGGAGGTATTCGGGTCGTCGGCGAGGTGGTCGGCGAACTCGTCTATGAGCACCGAAATCTCCATGCGCCTTATTCTACCCGCATAGAAGGTCGTTGGTCCTATCCTCGCCGACGAGCTGACCGACGGCCCAGGACGCCGATCGATGCTTAACAATATTTTTGGCTACCGCTTGTCCGGAAAGCGACATACGTCAAGCCGGAAAATCTCTAGATCACCTACCCTGTAGACGGCAAGACCACCATCTCCCTGCAGACCTGCACCCCTATCCCCACCTTTGAGAACCGTCTCGTGGTCCGGGGTGAGCTGGTATCGTAGCTATCGGGTATCAGCAAGAGCGGTGGAATCGGAGTTCAGAGACGCAAAATCCGTCTGCAAAGTAGCCCAAACTTCCAAATGACCTAAAGAGTGTGCGCTGCCAAGCCACAGAGCGAGACAAAAAGCTGACACCCGACGCCTAATTGCGAAGCTGGTAGCGCTCGACGGTATCGTGCGCGGCGTTGATCTGCGCGGTCAAATTCTCGGCGCGCTCTCTCTGTTCGGGCTCCGCGAAACGGTCCGGGTGGTAGCGCTTGATAAGCTCGCGACGCTTTCTGCGGACCTCTTCCAAAGTGCTGCCGGTGCCCAACCCCAGCCTGTGGTAAGCGGCGAGCACGTCGGGAGGATACTTCTTCGGCATGTAGCGCGGCGAGGTCGTCCGCCGCGAGTCCGAAGCGTGGCCCGTGGTGGTCCGTTCCCCGTAAGCCCCCCCTTCGGAGGCGCGCTCTTCGGAGGCCGTGCGCCACTCCTGGGCGGCGCCTCTCCAGGCGGCTTCGAAGGCGTCCCTAAGCGTCTCGCTGCGCTCGCGACCGGAGCGGATGGTCTCTTTGAGGCGCTCGTCGTTTACGTTCGAGACGAAGCCCCTGGCGAGACGGCCCAGGCGGCGACCCAGGCTCACCGTTCGTCGGACGGGTCGTAGGGGTTGCGGTACGTGGGGTTCTCGGAGGTCGTATCGGCGGACCTGCCCGTATCGAAGGGCGAGTCGGGGCGTCGCATCACCTGCGTCTCGTCCTCGTCGAAGGAGTCCATGACCCGCGTCTCGTCCCCTACTTGCTCTTCTTCCGCCGGTGGTTCGGCGGGCTCTTCTTCCACCTCGGGGAAGCCGAAGAAAGCGCGCACCCGTTCTATGTTCTCCTGGCTCTTGGCCATACGGGAGATCAGCCCTTCCTCCTCGGCGATGCCGGCCTCGCAGGTCTCCCGGGCCTTCCTGATCTCCTCCTCCAGGGAGCGCACGACCTCGTCGGTCTTCTCCCGAAGCTCCTTTTGCCGGTTCTGGGCGAGCTCTATCTCGGAGCTGAACTTCGACTTCCGCGCCCTGGTGGACCTTTCGAGGTCCTCGACGTTGATGCCGGCAGCCTTGAGTGTCCCGCGCACGATGCGTACCGCGCTATCCCGCGGGACCTCCGGCGGCAAATCGTCGATGACCTCGGCCGCCCGTTCGACGGTGAAGCCTGGCACTGTCTGCTCCTCTTCGGTCTCCCTGCCACCCCTCGTCCTGGGCCTCCTCGTCCCGATCTCCTCGGCCGAGTAGACCCTGGTCTCGTCTTCGTCCGCGCCTCCCCCGAGTATCCTCGAGAAAAAGTTCCTCTCGCTCATCGTACCGGCATCCTTTCGGGTAGGGGCTTTGCGAGCCCGTCGGACGACCCGCCGGGCAGGTGATCCACGCTCCGCTTTACTTCGTCGAGGCTCCGCCGGAAGTAGGCCACGCGCTGCTTGAGCCCCACGAGCCTCGACTCCGGAGGGAGCGCCGTGGAGCTCGCGTCGAGGGCGAGAAGCTCGCCGCGCAGGTTGCCCAGTAGGCTCTCGATGCCCTCGAGCTGGGCGTTGATCATGCCTATTGCCCACGGTATCTCGTCGTGGGCGGCGAGCTCCCCCCGGCGCCCTTCGAGCGCTGCCTCGAACGAGGCCTTCAGAGCCGAGCCTTCTTCGAGGCCCGCAAGCTCGTGTCCGAGGTCCCGGATGCGCCCCGCGATAGCCCGCCGGTCCACGCTCTCCAGGTGGCGCCTCAAAGCCGAGCGGCGACGCGCCAGGTTCGCCGCCGCTTCGAGCTCGTCCACCACGGTGTGGAGGTCCTCCAATAGGAGCGGCCCGTATTCCTCGGGCAAGAGCTCCCAGCTCTCCAGAAGCCCCTCCTGGAGCCCCGCGAGACGCTTCATCTGTGGTGCCGCGATACTGTCCGTCCGCGCTACCCACATCAGTTCTGTGGCATTCACCCGTGCCCGGCGCCAGAGCTCCCTGCGAGCGTTTCCCCGCCGATCTAGCATCCGCCGTCCCATAACGGCCGCCGCGATCCCGAATAGCACGGCGAGGGGTAGTGCGTCGGTAAAGGCAGCCGTTCCCACCGCGAGACCAGCCGTAGAGCCAAAGGGCGCCAGCCGGACTAGGTACCGAGACAACCCTCTTTGCCTCTTCCTCGCCACGGCGCCTACACCTCCCCGCGGTCGCTACCGCTGGGACTGCCGGGCTCCGCCGGCTCGCCTGGAGGGACCCTGGGCGAACCAGCATCCTCGCCGGCCTCGAGCGAGGCGGCGGGACGGATGCCCATCTGGACCTCCATCATCTCGAGCTCGCGCTCTGCGTCCAGGCGTTTGAGATCGACCTCGGCGGCGGCGATCTGGCGCTCCGTCTCGCTCGTGCCGAGCTCGCCGACTGCCTGGGCTTCGAAAGAGGACTGCCTTATGGCCTGCCGCGCCTTCTCCAGGTCGCGGGAGGAATCGGACAAGGAGATGTTGGAGCGGGCCTCGTTAGCCGCACGCAAGGCCTTGGAGCGCTGGTGCTCCTCCATCAGGGCCGCCCGCTCACGTACGAGGTCGTTGTAGCGCCGTTCCTGCTCCCGGAAAGCCTTCTCCATCTCCTCGGAGTTGCTCCGGGCCTCCACGAGGCGACCCTCGATCTCCTGCAGGCTCGCCTGCGCCTCTTGCTTCTGCTGGACGACCTGGAGGGCCGCCTCCCGTTGCCCTCGCGTCGCGAGCTCCCGCGCCTGCCTCTCTTTAACGGTGACGGTCTTCTGCTTCTCTGCGGCGTCGCTCGTCAGCATCTTCTCGTAGGCCATCGTCCGCGCCGCCGCCACCTGGAGCTTCTTCAGGTTATCTAGCTCGTCCTGGACGGCGTTCTCGAGGAGGAGCTCCGGGTTGCGCTGCTCGATCCCCGTCAGGAACCGGCCGAAAAAACCGCGGATTGCCCTCGTGAACCTTCCCATCTCTAGACGCTACCCCCACCGGGTCGAGACCTCATCTTTTCGTCGAGGATTATATACCACCGACAGAGCCGGCCTAAGCGAGCGTCCGGCCCTTCGACTCATCCTACGTCGAACGTTAGCGATGGGTTTCGGGGGCGCCCTTAGCGGGCGGCCCGGAAAGAGGACTCGGCGCCCGCACCGCGACCGGCGAGGACGATCGCGCTGGGACTCTCGATCTCGAAGGCTGCCTCCAAAGCGCTACCAGCGGCGACCAGGAGATCGTTCGCCGAGCGAGCGTCGCGCGGGTAGATCGCCGCCCCCGCCCGCGTCTCTTCTGCCCCCAAAGAGCTAGCCGCCGCCAGAGCACGCCTCGCGGCGCTCTCAACCATACGGTCGTCCACCCCACTCAAGACCACCCCGAAGACCGTGCCCTCGCCGAGCAGGATAGGCTCCCCGATCCTGGCCTGTACCCGCTCCATGAGGAGATCCACGTCCTCGACCCGGCGACCCGGGTCAACGAGGATGACCCCGACCTGCACCCCCCGCCGCGCCTCGAGCTCGGCCGAGACCCTTTCGAGTAGCACCGAACCATCTTCGTCAAGGGCGTAACCTTCCTCGCCGCCCGCGACGCTCCCACCCACCGCGATCGCGAAGACGCCGGTGAGCGCGAAGACCGCGAGCCTGAAAAAGACCTGGGCCGGTCCTTCCGCACTCCCGACGCTCCCCAAAGCGTCCGGGAGCATCGCCAGAGAGTAGCTCAAGAGCGCGGCGCCCTGCGCCAAAAGACCTGTACGCCGCGACCCGTGCAGCACCGAAGCAAGGATGAGCGGGAAGAAGAGCACGTACAGTTCGCTCGAGACGCCGCCGGTAAAGAACGCCGCCGCCGCCAAAAAGACCGCGTAGACGACGTAGAAAAGCATGCAGAACCCCTCGCCGAAAGTGCTAGCGGGGAGCAAGAGGAGCGCCACGGCCACCGTTACGATAACAGAGACGATCAGGTAGAGCAGCACGTAGGAGACGCCCGGTCTGTACGATCCGCTGTGCACGAGCAGGAGCGATGCGACCATAAGCCCGAGGTAGAGGAGCGAGAGCCCCTTCAAGACCCGGGCGTTCCTTCCCTGGCTGGTTCTAATATTCACGTGCGGCTATCATACGTACCCAAGAAGGCTCTCGCCACCGGAGGAGTACCGTTCGTGGAGAACCCGTTAGGACAGAATCCGTTCAGAGACGAAGACGCCGAGATAGAAGACGCAGGAGACCGGAGGGACGAAAACCCGTACACGGCCATGGAGGGCTACGAGCTTCAAGACGCCTCGGGCACGAAGGTCGGCGAGATCGAGGAGACCGTCTACGATGCAGTGGGCGGCGTCCTGAAGTACGTGATAGCGGACGGGCACACAGTCCTGGCCGACGGGATCGAGGTGGACGCCGAGATCGGGCGCGTCCGGGTGCCGTACGAGAGGGAAGCCATAGAGTCCGCGCCCGCCCCTCAAGACCCCTCCGGAGAGTTCGACCGGGCTCTGCGCGCGCACTACGAGAATCATGAGGAGCGCGGCTAATAGGCCGCGAACCGCCTCCGCCAAACCGTCGTCGCGGGCCTTCCGTCCGAATACCCGTAGCCAAGGTTGCGTCCGGGCAGCAAGGCAGGCAGACTGTCCTTCCAACGTTTTAAGGAGGGAGATTGAACACTTTCAGGCGCCGTCGGAACAGGGACCCTTACGCCGAGAGCTTCCGCAAGCTGCACGCTTTAGGCATAGGACGGGTCAAGCGGTGGACGATGCGCCTCCTCTTCCTCGCCGCTCTTTATGGGCTATACCTGGTTACGGTCTGGTTGATCTTCCCGTGGGGAGAGGTCACGAACACGCCGCAGGGACCAGCACAGGCCCCGCCATTCTCCATAGGGGCGGCGAACAGCTTCATACTGAGCCTGCTGGTGGCTTTGATCGGGCCCATGTTCTACGCGGGGTTCATCATCTTCATAGTCGTCTTCCAGTTCGTGGCGATCTTCTGGTTCCTCTCGCGGGGGAGAACGTACGTGATCTACCCGGGCGAGTACGACGTCAGCTTCAAGGACGTGCGCGGCCAAAAGGCGGCTGTCGAGGCCACGAAAGAGGTCGTGCGGCTCTTCCAGGGCTTCAAGAAGTTTAGGAAGATGGGCGGCTACCCACCCCAGGATATCCTACTCGAAGGCCCTCCCGGGACCGGCAAGACCCTACTGTCCAAGGCCATAGCGGGCGAGGTGAACGTGCCGTTCATCTACGCCTCGGCCTCAAGCTTCAACAACATGTTCATGGGGGTCGCGAACTTAAGGGTGATGAGGCTCTTCAGCAAGGCCCGCAAATTCTCTGAACGCTACGGCGGCGCGGTCATCTTCATGGACGAACTCGACGCCATAGGCTCCCGCGGCGGCACCGCCCAGACGTTTGAGCCCTACCCCTTCCACGAGCCGTTCCGCCACGGTTTAGAGGACCGGCTCCTCGAAGGGCCGCCGGAGAAGCCTCGGCGCGGTGGACTCTTAGGCTTCGTCGACAGGATCATCGCAGGGGGCATGGGAATGGGAATGGGCGGGATGCTCGTCAACGAGCTCTGGTACAGATGGACGGCCTGGAGCAGCCAAGAGGCCTGCGGCGCATCTTGCGCCGCCTGATCCCGCTCTTCATCCGCAAGCGCCTGAAGAGAAAGGTCCCCAACTAGAACATCCTGGTCATCGGGGCGACGAACTGGGCCGACTCCCTGGACCCAGCCCTCTTGAGGCCAGGCCGCTTCGACCGGAGGTTGCACGTGGGGTTGCCGGACAAGGAGGGCCGCAAAGACATCGCGGACTACTACCTGAGCAAAGTAAGGCATGAGGGCGTGGACCTCGAGAAGCTGGCGAAGGCGACGGTCAGGTACTCGCCGGCCAGGATCAAGAACATAGTGAACGAGGCTTTGATCTTCGCCCTGCAGGACGGGCGCGATTCCTTGACCTGGAAGGACATCTGGTCGGCGAAGTTAACCGACGAGATCGGCTTGAAGCAGCCGGTCGAGTATAACGAGGAGGAGAAGGTCAAGATCGCCACCTACGAGGCCGGGCACGCGGTCGCCTCGTGGCACCTGGAGCGCGAGGAGCTCCAGATGCAGGTGATTACCATCATCAAGCGGGAGAACGCCCTGGGGCTCGTGAGCTACCAGGAGAAGGAGGAACGTTACGTGCGCACCCGCTCGGACGTCGTGGCCCGCATAAAGACGGCTTTGGCAGCGGGTGCCGCGGAGAAGGTCTGGTTCGGGGAGACGACGACCGGGGTGAGCGGCGACCTGGAGCAGGCAACCTGGGCGGCGGCGACGATGGTCGGGCTCTTCGGGATGGGCGACGAGCTCTACTCTTTCGGCACCATCCCGAACGAGCTGACCGGCTCCTCCATAAGCTCCCTCTTGCGGGACAAGGAGGTGCGCGAGGAGGCGAACAAGATCCTCCTCGACGCCAGGCAGGAGATCGAGGATCTCTTGCGCGAGAAGGTTGAGATCGTCGAGGGCGTGCGCGATGCGCTCCTGGAGCGCGAGGAGATAATTGGCGAGGAGATAGACGGGCTTTTCGCCGAACTGGAGGCCCGCGGAGAGCGCCAGGGTTCCGGGGTCAGCTAGGCCATCCCTCACAAGCCCGGGGCGGTAAGATCGCTCCGGCATGCTCTTGGGGCCACGCATGGTCGCGCGTATAATCTTCGCGTGGCCGAGAGTGTGGACGTGCGGGGCAGGATCGAGGAGCTCAGGGAGCAGATCCGGTACCACAACCGCCGCTACTACGTGGAAGACGCCCCGGAGATCTCCGACGCCGAGTACGACGCCCTCTACAAAGAACTCGAATCCCTCGAAGGCGAACACCCCGAGCTCGTCACCCCCGACTCCCCGACGCAGAGGGTAGGTGGAGAACCGTTGGAAGGGTTCGAGCAGGTCCGCCACGCCGTCCCGATGCTCAGCCTGGCGAATGCCCGCAAACTGGAAGAGCTGAACGAGTGGGACACTCGCGTGAGGCGCCTCCTGGGCGAGGATGAGGAACCCCGCTACGTCACCGAGCTCAAGATAGACGGCCTCGCGGTCTCTTTACGCTATGAAGAGGGCCGTTTCGTGCGGGGCGCGACCAGGGGCAACGGTACCGTCGGCGAGGACGTCACGGCGAACCTGAGGACCGTCCGATCCATCCCAGAGCAACTCTCGGGGGACTATCCGGAGCTCCTGGAGGTACGGGGCGAGGTTTACATATCTTTGGACAGGTTCGAGGAGTTCAACAAGCGGCAGGAGGCAGAAGGGAAGAGACCGTTCGCCAACCCGCGCAACCTGGCGGCGGGCTCCATCAGGCAGCTCGACCCCAGGATCACCGCCGCAAGACCCCTCACTATCTTCCTCTACGGCGTCGGCGAGGGCGGAGAGAACTACGAGAGCCACTCCGAAACGCTGGCCGCCCTGAAGAGCTACGGCCTGCGGGTCAATCCATACAAGGTGCACGAAGGCATAAAGTCGGTCGTGGAGGAGTGCGCGTATTGGAGCACGTCGAGGGAGTCGGTCGGGTTCCAGATCGACGGCGTCGTCGTGAAGGTAGACTCCTACGAGCAGCAGCGTGCATTGGGCTCGGTGGCGAAGGCGCCGCGGTGGGCTATCGCGTACAAGTTCGAGCCGCTCGCGGCCAGCACCAGGCTCAAGGACATCATCGTGAACGTGGGACGCACCGGGGCCCTAACCCCGCAGGCGGTGCTCGCCCCGGTGAACGTCGGTGGCGTGGTCATCTCGCGCGCGACGCTACATAACGAGGACTACATAACGGAAAAGGGGATCCTGATCGGCGACACGGTCGTGGTCGAGCGGGCGGGGGACGTGATCCCACAGGTCGTCAAAGCCGTCACCGAGGAGCGCACCGGCGACGAATACCCTTTCGAGATGCCGAAGGTCTGCCCAGTCTGCGGCGAGCCCGTGTCCCGCCCCGAGGGGGAGGCCGTGACCCGCTGCGTAAACGCCCGCTGCCCCGCCCAGGCCCTGGAGCACGTCATCCACTGGGCGACGAAGGCGGCAATGGACATAGAGGGCCTGGGCGAGAAGGTCGCCACCAGGTTCTTCGACCTCGGCCTCATAAGAGACGTGGCGGACGTCTACGGGCTGCGCCAGGAGCAGATCGAACCCTTAGAGGGCTTCGGGGAGAAGAGCAGCCGGAACCTGATCCGGGCGATCGAACATAGCAAGGAGCAGCCTTTCCCGCGCGTCCTGTACGCTTTGGGTATCCGGCACGTCGGAAGCGTCACGGCGAACCTCATCGCCGAGAGGTTTAGCGGCGAGGACCTCTTGCGCGGCGCGAGCGTCGAGCAGCTCGCCGAGATCGAGGGCATCGGCAACGTCGTGGCCCAAGCCGTCGTGGACTACTTCGCGCTGGAGGACAATCGGGA
>JALZEL010000035.1 GCA_030862075.1 Actinomycetota bacterium
GATTCTTCGGGCAACGTCGAGGAGCTGCAGCGGCTGCCCGCGGGCGGCACCGGGGAGGGCGGCCTTTTGGGGATCGCGCTCTCCCCCGACTACGAAAACGACGGCTACATCTACGCGTACTACACGACCGACAACGACAACCGCCTGACGCGGTTTCGGCTGGGCGAGGACCCCGAGCCTCTTTTGACCGGCATCCCCGTACAGTCCTACCATAACGGGGGGCGCATCGCTTTCGGCCCCGACGGCTACCTCTACTTGGGCACGGGCGATGGGGGAGACATCTCCACCTCCCAGGATTTGAACTCTTTGGGCGGCAAGATCTTACGCATCACGCCTGAAGGCCGGGTGCCCGCGGACAACCCGTTCCCGGGCAGCCCCGTCTACTCCTACGGCCACCGCAACGTGCAGGGCCTCGCGTGGGACGCGAGTGGTCGGCTCTACGCTACCGAGTTCGGTCAGACCAGCTACGACGAGGTCAACATCATCGAGCCCGGGCAAAACTACGGTTGGCCCGAGATCGAGGGCGAGGGCGGCGAGCCCAGGTACACGGACCCTATCTCCACGTGGTCCACGAGCGAGGCCTCGCCCAGCGGGGCCGAGATCCTGTTAAACGGCGCGATCCCGCAGTGGGAGGGGGACTTCTTCATGGCGGCCCTGCGCGGCCAGCGCCTCTGGCGGCTCGACCTCGACGAGAACGGTGCTATCGTAAACCGGGAGGCGTTCCTTTCGGGCCAGGCCGGGCGTCTGCGGCACGTGGCGCAAGCCCCTGACGGTAGCTTGTGGATCCTGACGAGCAACCGCGACGGCCGCGGTAACCCTACCGCCGATGACGATCGCATCCTCCGCCTCGCCCCCGCGGGCAGGTAGAAGCAAGACCGCAACCAACCGGAAAGGATACGCGATGTCGGAAGGGGAACGATCCAACCGGGCTGGCGACACGTTCAACCTAGACAACTTCACCATCAACCGCATGGGCTTCGGCGCGATGCGTTTGACCGGGAAGGGCATCTGGGGAGAGCCCGAAGATCCCGAGGAGGCCAGGGCCGTGCTGAGACGGGCGGTCGAGCTCGGCGTGAACTTCATCGACACCGCCGACTCCTACGGTCCCAAGGTCTCCGAACGACTCATAGGCGAGACGCTCTACCCTTACCCCGAGGATCTGGTAATCGGCACGAAGGGCGGCCTCGTGCGCCCGGGGCCGGGGCGGTGGGAGACGGATGGCCGTCCCGAGCACCTGCGCGAGGCGTGCGAGGGGAGCTTGAAGAGGCTCAAGGTCGAGCGCATAGTCCTCTACCAGCTGCACCGCATAGACTCCAGCGTCCCCGTGGAAGAGCAACTCGGTACCCTGGCCGAGCTCCGGGAGGAGGGCAAGATCCAGCACGTCGGCCTCTCCGAGGTCGGGGTCGAGGAGATCGAACGGGCGCGCGAGATCGTGCCAATAGCCATGGTGCAGAACCGCTACAGCCTCACCGACCGCGGCTCTGAAGACGTGCTCGACTTCTGCGAGCGCGAAGGAATAGGCTTTATCCCCTGGTTCCCGCTGGCGAGGGGCGACCTGGCGCGCCCCGGCGGCCCTCTGGACGAGATCGCCGCCCGCCACGACGCGACCCCGGGGCAGGTGGCTCTCGCCTGGCTCCTCGCCCGATCCCCGGTAATGCTGCCCATCCCCGGCACCTCTTCGGTCGAGCACCTCGAAGAGAACCTTGCCGCAGTCGAACTACGCTTAAGCGACGAAGAGCTGGCTACGCTCTCCTGAGCCTAGAGATTCTTCCCGGAGGAACCGTGGACGACGCTTGTATCCTGCGGGCAGCCACCCCCGAAGCCCATGACGCTCCCTAAAGCGCACGATCTCGCTACGAGATCGTCCGAGGTTGGCTCAAGACCAAAGTCAAGTAGCAACAAGAAGCCCAAGGAGGAAATCGATACTACCGGCACTCCCACTCCGGCTCGCGCTTCTTCGAAAGGACGCACGCGCTTCGCGAGGCGCCGCACGGACAAAACGTCTATCCCGTCGGACGGAGGGGAGGCGTCAGCCGGCCGCCGGCTCTACGGTCGCCGACATCGAGCCCTTGCAGCGCGGGACGAGAGGGTCGGGTCCGAAGGCGTGAATCTGATCCCGCTTCAGCTCGGCTTGCTCCA
>JALZEL010000036.1 GCA_030862075.1 Actinomycetota bacterium
TTAAGGTCAGAAAGCGCGTAAGAACCGACCACGAGCGGCTCTCGGTGCCCAAGAGGCGGGAGGAGGTCAGCGTGGAGCGGGTGCCCGTGGAGGACCGCCAAGCTTCGGAGGCCGAGATCGGCGAGGATGACGAGGTGCGCATACCCGTAGTCGAGGAAGAGGTAGTGGTCGAGAAGCGTCCGGTGGTCAAAGAGGAGATCCGGTTGCGCAAGGACGTCGTCGAGGAAGAGGAGGTCGTCGAGGAGGACGTCCGAAAGGAAGAGGTCAAGGTAGAAGATCGGATAGAGCGTGGCGAAGGCTCCAGACGCGCTAGGACCGTAGATCAAGAAACGGTGGACCGTCTGCCGCAGGAGGCACGGGACGAGACGAGCTTAGAGGACGGTGGCAAGGCAGATCGCGAGGCGCGGCGCCAAGAAAGGTCCTCTAAGAAAGACAAGCAACGCGCTGTAAGCGCCGATGACACCAAAGAAGACCAAGAGAGCCTGCCTATCGCAGAGTACAACGACCTGACAGTGGAGGAGGCAAAAAAGCGACTCAGTGGTCTCTCGGAAGGCGAGCTAAAGAAGCTCCGGACCTACGAGAAGAAACACAAGAACCGCAAGACGCTAGTAAGGTGGCTCGATCGCAAGCTCAAGAAAGCTCATTAGGCTTTAATGACCCGGACGACAACCAGATCAGCCTCACCGCCTCCTCTCTAGACGAAGACGAAGGGCGACGGGCGTACTGAGGAGGAGTTCCTTAAGGTTAGGCTACCTATAGAGAACCACCTTATCTATCCTTCCGAAACCCTCACCGATCGACGAGGTGCGAGAGATTGCCCTAAAGAATGCGGAGATATAACCCCCCAAACGAAAAGTCCGACTACATTACACTTACGCGCCATGCTGACCGGGGATGACGACGAGCGGTTAGTATGCGAGGAGCAGTGCCCTTTAAGACTGCTGCCTCTTGGGCCAAACGCAGCGCTGTCGTGGCCACTGAGGACGACAGGTTTGCTCCAAGAGTAGAGGGGGAACGGAAGTCACATAAAAAGTTGCGCAGGTAAGGAAGGTGCTACTTGTCACTCGACAAACCTGGACCTCCGAAAACGGGCGAGAAGACGCCCCCCGAACGAGAGGATAACGGTCACGTGGTGGACCGTAGCGAGCAGTATGACAGAGACGATGCCGACCTGGTGTTGGACGTGCCGGTCCTCAACGTCGACGAGCTGGATCTGGAGGTCGACGATCTAAGAGCCCACGTTTCGGTGCGGGCCGAGCTGGCCGACTTCGTGAAGGTGAACGTAGGAGTAGACATATTCCTCGACAAGGTCAAACTAGGGATCAAAGGCGTGGAGGCCCAGGCGCTCTTGCAGGTGAAGCTGGAAAGGGTCCTCAAGACCCTCGATCGGGCCTTGGACACCATCGACAGAAACCCGCAAGTTCTCGGAGGAGCTACCCGAAGCGCGAGCCAAGCCGCCCAGGATACGGAACGGACGGCCCAACTAGGAGAAGGCGCGGCGGACCAAACCGACAACATGCCCGACTCGGGGGTAGACGAGGAAGTAACGGACAGCCTTGCCGAGCTCCAGATCGAAGAGGAGTACGTAGACGATCAGGGCCGCATCATAGGTCGGGCGAGGGACGAGTCCGGGAGATTCGTCGAAGATATCCTCGACGAGGAAGGCAATGTCCTGGACCTGAACGTGCCCGAAGAGACGGAGGCCCGGGGGGACGAGGATGCCGACGAGGTTGACGCCACGGACGCCGCCCGGCGCAAGGCGGGCGAGCTGGGCGTGAGGCTCTCCGACGTCGGGGGCACGGGCTCCGGCGGACGCGTCCTCGTCAAGGACGTGGAGAAGGCCGCGAGACGATCCGCGACGGACTCCGCATAAAGCTATCCTCTACGTGTAAAGGAGGAAAGGAGAATCCGGCGTGACCGACAACAAAGACAAGGATTTAAAGAGAAGTTCGGCGGAAGTCATAGCGGATCTCCTCTCCGACCCGCGAGTGCGGCGGGGTCTGAAGTACCTGGGGGGTGAGGAGTTCAAGTCTGACCGGGAGCGTATCCGGCAAGGGGCAGGCGAGCGTCTGAGAAGCATCCGCGAACGTTACCGTCAGAGGAGGCGCACCCCAGAAGCCGCCGCCCGCGAACGCGAGTACTCCCTAAAACTCGCGGCGGTCGAATCGGAGGCGGCGGAGCTACGCTTGCGCCTCTCGGAGCTGCTCGAGGAGGAGGAGAGGCTCCGGAGCGCTCTAGAAGATTTATAGGCTTAGCAAACACCTTGTTTTGTTCGGTCGTGGCAACCGGCCGGGCAAAGCCCGTTTGTAGATCCTTTTATACAAGCAGACAAACAGTTACTATTCCCCTTGTGCTTTGGGGCCGTTTCGTGTAAAAAACGGATTGCTCTCTTGTGGCACCCTGTTATACCCGAGGAGGCGGTTTGGCAACTCCCTATACCGGTCTTTACGACCCCTCGCAAGGACACGATGCTTGTGGCGTCGGGTTCGTTGCGCGCGCCGACGGGCAGCGCACCCGCGAGATTGTCGAGGAGGGGTTGGAGGTACTCCTCAACCTCGACCACCGGGGGGCGAGCGGGAGCGACCCGGAGACCGGTGACGGGGGTGGTATCCTGCTCCAGATCCCGGACGCATTCTTGCGCCGGGAATGCGCCTCTACGGGCATCGAGCTGCCGAGCCCTAGGGGCTACGGGGTCGGGGTGCTCTTCGAGTTCGAGGAAGAAGAGGGACCCGACTGCGAGGGCACGCTGGAGCGGATCGTGGCCGAAGAAGGGCAGCGTTTCCTGGGCTGGAGGGACGTCCCCGTGGAGCCCGACAAGATAGGTCGTCTGGCGCGGAGCAACATGCCGCGCATCCGGCAGTTCTTCGTGGAGAACAAGGTGGGGGACGAAGCTGCCTTCGAGCGCAAGCTGTACGTGATACGCCGTAAGCTCCACCGGGAGGCTCAGAAGCGTTGCTACGTGGCGAGCCTCTCGGGCAGAACGCTGGTGTACAAGGGCCTCCTCAAGGGCAAACAACTATGCGAGTTCTACCCGGACCTTCGGAACCCGAACGTGGCAAGCGCGCTCGCGCTGGTCCACTCGCGTTTCAGCACGAACACATTGGGGACCTGGGACCTGTCGCACCCGTACCGCTACGTGGCGCACAACGGCGAGATCAACACTTTAAGGGGCAACATCAACTGGATGCGTGCCCGCGAGAGCCGCCTGGAATCGGAGCTCTTCGGAGAAGACCTTGAGAAGCTCTTTCCGATAACCCAGCCAGACCAGAGCGACTCGGCGACCTTCGATAACGTCCTCGAGCTCCTCTACCTCGCGGGGCGCAGCCTCCCGCACGCGGTGGCGATGATGATGCCCGAGGCCTGGGAGAACGACGAGCTGATGGACGAGGAGCGCAAGGCCTTCTACAGCTACCACAGCGCCCTCATGGAGCCGTGGGACGGTCCCGCGGCGGTCGCCTTCACCGATGGCAAGGTCATCGGCGCGACGCTCGACCGCAACGGGCTGCGTCCTGCCCGCTACTCCGTTACCAAGGATGGCCGGGTCGTGATGGCCTCCGAGGACGGGGCCTTGCGCGTCCCCGCCGATGAGGTCGTCGAGCGGTGGAGGTTGCAGCCGGGGCGCATGCTCGTGGTGGACACCGAGAAGAACGAGGTACTGCACGATGAGGGCGTCAAGAAGCCGCTCTTCAAGCGTCAGCCGTACAGGGAGTGGTTGGAGGAGGGTGAGATCCACCTGGACGAGCTGCCCGAGGCCGAGCCCGACGGGCGCCCGGAGCCCGCCTCGCTCTTCGAGCGGCAGCTCGCGTTCGGGTACACGATGGAGGACCTGAGGATCCTCCTCTCCCCGATGGCCCAGAACGGCAAGGAGCCCGACGGCTCGATGGGCACTGACACTCCTTTAGCGGTCCTCTCCGAGCGTCCGCAGCTCTTCTTCTCGTACTTCAAGCAGCTCTTCGCCCAAGTCACCAACCCGCCAATAGACCCCTTGCGCGAGGAGCTGGTCATGTCGCTCGACATAAGCATCGGAGCCGAGCAGAACCTCTTCGACGAGACGCCGGAGCACTGCCGGAGGATACTGACCGAGAGCCCCATCCTTTCCGACGCCGAGCTGAAGAAGATTAAGAATTTAAGCTCCGAGCCCTTCTCGGTGTCCACGCTCTCGGTGCTCTTCCCGGCCTCGGCGGGGGAGAGAGGCCTGGAGACGGCGCTCGACTCTTTGTGCGAGAAGGCCGAGATGGCGGTCCGGGAGGGCTCGACGGTCCTTATCTTGAGCGATAGGGGCATAACGGCGGAGCAAGCACCCATACCGAGCCTCCTGGCTACCGC
>JALZEL010000049.1 GCA_030862075.1 Actinomycetota bacterium
CCGGGCGTAAGGCCCGTGATCAGGACTAGGGCGTAGTGGTGACCCTCTACGGAGAAGGTGCGCGAGCGGTGGCTCGAACCGTCGACCGCCACCTCGACCTCGCGGGAGATGTCGGTCTCCACCCAGACGGTAGCGTCGGTCTCTCCGGTGTACCGGAGGAGCGGTCCGAGGACGAGCTCGGGGGTCATGGGGGATGTTTCCCCGTAGCTAATTCGCCTACGCGAGCCCGATCGCCTGGGCCATCACCGTAACGCCGCTCACTATGAGTATGGCGCCGATGATGTCGAAGACTATCCCTGAGCGGACCATCTTGGTTATCGGGATCATGCCGGAGCCATAGACTATGGCGTTCGGGGGTGTAGAGACCGGGAGCATGAAGCCGTAAGAGGCGCCGAAGATCGCGGCCAAGGCCGGGATTAAGGGCTCCACCCCCGCCGAAATTGCTATAGGGATGACGATCGGGACGACTATACCTACGCTCGCGGTGTTGCTCGTGGTCTCGGAGATGAGAACCGCCACCGCCGCAGCGAGGGCGGAAATGGCGAGCAGGCTCGTGAACCCCAGAGCGTTGGCTATCCCGTTGCCTATAACCTTGGCGAGCCCGGTGTCAGAGAGGAGCTTGCCCAATGTGATGCCGGCGCCGAAGAGCAGGATGGTCCCCCAATCTATGCGGACGGCCTCGTTCCAGGTGAGGGTGAAGCGCCGTTCGGCCCAGTTGACCGGCAGGATGAAGAGGAGCGCCGCGGCTAGGATCGCCACGACCCCCTCGTTTAGATGGCTTCTCAGGAAGCTTGCGGGCGCGGAGTCTTCACCCGCGATGAGGTTCACGAAACCGGGCAGCATCCAGAGGGTGACCGCAACCCCGAAAGCGATCAGGGTGTTGCGCTCGCCCGCGGAGATCCCGCCGAGCTTGCTGCGCTCCTCGTTGATGTACTCGTCGGTGCCGGCGACGCGGCGCACCTCCGGGCGGTTGAGGAGGATCAGGATCACGCAGAGGGCCAGGAACATCAGGATCACGATCGGGAGCGCCGTTACGGTCCACTCGAAGAAGGAGATGGTCGTCCCCGTCTGGTCCTCGATGAAACCGATACCGATGAGGTTCGGTGGGCTACCGATCGGCGTAATGAGACCGCCCACGCTGGCGCCGTAGGCGATCATGAGCATCAAAGCGGTGCCGAAACGCAGGCGGCTCGGGTCCCTCTCGCCCTCGGCCTGTTCGCTCACCAAGCCGCCCAGAGCAGCCATTATTCCCAGTCCTATCGGGAGGAGCATCGCAGTGGTGGCAGTGTTCGAGATAAAGGCGCTAAGAGTAGCGGCGATGGCGCCGAAGGCGATGATGACGCCGTATGTGGAGTTGCTCACCCCAGGGATGGAGAGCACCCGGAAGGCGAACCTCCTGTCGAGCCCGTGGGTCATCATCGCCTGGGCGATGATGAACGCCCCAATGAACAGGAAGATCGTGTCGGACGAGAAGGCTCCGAAGACGGCATCCGCCCCAGCTACCCCGAAGAGCACGCAAGCCGCTATGCCCAGCACCGCCGTTACGGGGATGGGGATCGGCTCTGTAAGCCAGAAGACGATGACGAAGGCGAAGATCGCCGCCAGGGCTTGCTGCGCGGGCTGGAGCGGTAGGGGGATGAAGTAGAGTACCAGGAATACAACGGGGCCAAGGAATAGCCCTATCGTTTGTCGCGCCCGCTCGAAACGCTCCTCTGCCGGAGAGAGCCTCTCTCGCTGCTCGTCGAGGGTCTGGTAGGTACCCCCGGGCCTTACCGTCTCGCTCATGCTCTCCTCCTCGCGAGTCGCTGATACTTCCCCTGGGCGAGCAGTATACACGCCCGTAGAATGCGGGGCAGCGGCGGAGAGAGAAGGGCCGTTCCTACCTCAGGCGGGACTTGCGGTTGAGGGTCGCCTGGATACGACGGGCGTCTTCGTAGTCGCGCACGGCGTCCCAGAGCTTGCCTTCGGGGACGGTAGCGTGCCAGCGGTCGGCCCGGTAGCCGTAGCGGCGCTTGAGGGCGCGCACGGAGTCTACGGTGTAGCGCAAAGCGTAGACGAGCTTGAGCACCTCGTCGGGCTTCCGGGGGAGGAGCCCTTGGCGGCCCTCGGTCAACCAGCCAATCTCTGGCCGCGGCTCCCCCGAGCGGAGGATCAGATCGGCTTCCCACTCGACCCGCAAAGCGTTCATCTCGAACGTCCCCGGCAGGACGCTCAGGGGCCCCAAAGAGAACAAATCGTCCGCGTGAAACCCGAACGTTGTTTCATAGAGCCGCTTGAGTTCCCCTTCGCCCAGGTTCTCGTAGCGGGAACGGAGGGCGAGGAGCTGCTCGTCGGAGTACGCCCCGAGGCCTCTGAGGGTGGGCCGCTTGGGATCTAGCCCGCCCCGTCTGAGTACCTTTGAGAACGCGTCGTAGGAACGGAGGCTCCTGAAGAGCCAGAGGAGGTATCCCCCGATGCCGAGCGCGAGACCGAATACCGCGGTCGCGTAGAACGCCTCTTCCGGCACGGAGACGCCCTGGCCTTCCACGCTGCGTGCCCCGAAGAGGTTGTAGAAGAGCACCACGGCGGTCATGGTCGCGACGAAAGCCGCGAACCCGACGAGCAGGAAAGCCCCGAGCCGCCTCAAAGGCGGGGAGCAGGCGGAGGCCAAACCCTCCCACGCGACCCGCTCTTCGGCGGTGTCGAACGACGCTGTCCGTAACCCTTCCACGCCCCGCAGAGTATACCCGCAATCGGCGAGGATGAGTTGGGTGAGGGATCACCGCGATAGCTGCGATATCCGTCGGGGAGCAGATCCTGCTCCTCTCATCACCCCTAGACCTTTTGCGAAATCGTATTCGGGCTTTTGCTTTGCCGTAACAAACATCTGCTTTATTCATAGACACCATGAAGACGAAGGTCTACAGACCACAGCGGCGGGGCGGCTTCTCGCGGTGCGTCTTGCTCGTGCTCTTCGCGTTGTTCGTGCTCATGCTCCTTTACCTCTTGTTGCCGTTCGGTTCGCAGCGAGCGGTGATCTTGGGGAGCGACGCGCGGGCGGGTGAGGGTTCGCGCTCGGACACGATCATGGTCGCCAAGGCCGGCGGGGGTCTGCTCGCCGTGCCGCGCGACACGCTGCTCCCGATACCGGGGATAGGAGAGGACAAGATAAACGCCGCGTTCGCGAACGGCGGGCCGCCTCTAGCGGTCGAGACCCTGGAGAACTTCACGGGGCTCCCGATAGGAAACTACGTGGTGCTGAACTTCGGCGGGACCAAGGAGATAGTGGACGCTCTGGGCGGTATCACTGTAAACGTCGAGGAGCCCATAGAGACGGAGCAGGACGGCGAGTACTTCTCGATCCCGGCCGGTCCCCAGGAGCTGAACGGCGCCGAGGCGCTGGCCTACGTCCGCTACCGGGGGGGACCCACGGCGGACATCGGGCGCGTCGGGCGCCAGCAGCGCTTCCTTCAAGCTCTGGCCGCGGAGGCCACCTCGCCGGAGAACTTCCCCCGCCTGCCGGCCACGGCCAGGGCCGTCTGGCGCAACGTAGAGACCAACATGAACCCCCTAGAGGCGGCCCTGTTCGCGGTACGGTTGGGGATCTCAGGAAGCGGCAACGCGGAGATCTACCCCGGCACCCCGCAGTACATAAACGGCGTCTCCTACTGGGTCCCGGACACCGCGGAGGGACAAAGGATAGTAGAGGCTATCGTGCGGTAGCCTCTACTATCGGCAAGAGCTCTATGGACGAGATCTGGAGACGCCAGTCCAGCGTTGGAGAGAGCCTCCGGTTTCCGTGGTACAGGATGCGCGAGGCGAGCCTGCTTTCGAGAAAGAAGCCGATGGTTGGCAGGTTGCTTAAGCAGCCTGCTCTTCCGCAAGCTTGGTCTGCTTCTCGATGAGGCGGTCGAGCCAACCCAGGGCCGGGTCGCTTTCGGTGGTGCGGGCGGCGTTTACGTACCAGTTGAGGGCCTCCCGGTGGTTGCCTAGCCGGCGGTTGAGCTCGCCGACGAGGTAGGTCGTGACGGAGAGTTCGCGGCCGTGGAGACCTTCTCCTTCGAGGGCGCGCAAGAAATAGCGTACGGCCCTGAGCTGGAAGGTGCTTTCGAAGGGCTGCTCCTTCTCCTTGCGGCAGACCCAGGAGGCACGCAAGCAGAGATCTCCTAGCTGGCGCGCAGGGAGGGCGCGTTCCTGGCCGCAGACCTCGGCTGCGTGGAAGGCGAGCCAGGGCGGTGGGCTCGAGCGGAAGACGCGCAAGAGGCCGTCCTCCTTGAGGCGTTCCTCGAGGTCGTAACGCTCGGCGAAAGAGAGGTCGAGGTCGTCGAAGCCCTCGCGAGATGCGAAGGAGCAGGCTGGGCACATCGTTACTTCGCTCTGGAGCACGCGCGACCCGTCGGAGAGGCGGCCGGGGAATTTGGGGCAGAGATCCGGCTCTCGACCGACGGTTACGTAGGTGGCGACGCGCGGCGCCCGAAAGATATGCCGGCACATTGGGCAACGTGTGTAGGCGCGCGCGACCTCACCCACGGACAACTCCTGCAACGTAATATGTGCTGTGCGACAGTGCGGTATCGAGAACCAAAGTGCACCCGAGTTTACCATAACGCCGCCCGGGCCCTCGCGGCCCTTGTATACTGCCGGTACGGTACACGGGCAGTGCTTCGAGGACTAGACCAGTACGTTAGAGGGGAAAAACTTGGAGCAGAGCAAGACGGACGCGGAAGTAGCGCTGGAGTTGATGCGGCTCGTCCTGGATCAGGCCGGGAGCCGCCGCCTCTCCCCGACCCGAAGCCTCGCCCTCTACCACCTCTGCAAAGAGGCCGTCGCCTACGCCCCCGACGGGGCTGTCACCGCCGACTACCTCGAAGACCAGCTCAAGAAGCTTCTCCAGTAAAGTCCCCGATAGGGGAGGAAGGGGGCTCGCGCCTACGCCCCTCTCGCATCGAAAGTCGGTGGGTCTCCCGCGTCGGCCTCTCCTCCTACCGAGAACCTAATTAGGAAGAGCTCGACTGGATTACCTGATTTACGGAGTTGGAAGATGCAGAAGACGAGACGCCATCCCCCGAGTAAGTCAGGTTTATCGTGGCCCCCGAGGTGCTGGACTGCTGCATGGAGCGGTTGTTCCCGGAGAGGAGGGTGATCGTCACCCTACCGGCGCCCGCGCTTTGGTTCTCTCGTCCACCTTAGCTTCGGTCTCTCTCGTTTGTGCTTCTGTGCCTGCGATCTGCTCCGTGGTGTTTTGCTCCTCGGCGGACTCGTTCTGCGCCTGCTCGTCCCCACCGCAACCCGTCGCGAAGACGGTCGAAGCCAGGAGCCCGACGAGCGAGGCTTTGATCTTTGGGTTCGTGATCTTACCCTCCTCGGAGGAGGGGTTTGTCCTTTTAGCGATCCACACCAGCGCCTCCCTTCGGAGGGTCGAAGAATGCCGACTCGTTTTCTTACTATCGTCTAGCAGGACCTTCCCGAGAGTTTCGGTGGTGAAGTCGCCGGCGGTGCTCCGGGAAGAGCCCTCGATGGGGAGCCCTTCTGTTCCGGTAAAAAGGCGTCGGAGCGCGAAGTTAGAATCCCATCTTCTTGCCGCTCTCCGGCTTCTCGGAAGGACCCTCTACCTGCTCCTCCGTATACTCGACGCCGCCGAGTAGTAACTGCGGTTTCACCTCGAGGCCTGCGGCGAGCTTCCGGATGGTCGATGGGTATGCCTTGCGCTGACCGGTCTCCAGCTTCGAGATCGTGTCCCGCGCCACCCCGCTCTTCTCCGCCAACTGCTCCTGGCTCAACACCGCCCGCCGCCGCAAACCCCGCAAGTGCGGAAGATCCACGCTCCGACCTCCAAACGCTACTTAAAACTTGCAAAAAAACTGCGATAGTGCTACTCTGTTAGAGTATAGTCCAAACGGGCGAGAGAGGAGGCAGAAGATGCAGAGCCATGATCTTCTTCAGATGGTGATCCCTTACGTCACGGAGCAGAGTCCTCGGGGCGAGAGGACGATGGACATCTATTCGCGGCTGTTGGCGGACAGGATCATCTTCCTGGGTACGCCCGTTACCGACCAAGTGGCGAACGTGGTGATGGCGCAGCTCCTTCACCTGGATGCCGAGGACCCCGAGCAGGACATTAACCTCTACATCAACTCTCCCGGCGGGAGCGGCTCCGCGATGCTCGCCATGTACGACACGATACAGTTCGTCGGCGCTGACGTCGCAACGACGGCGCTCGGTATGGCGGCCTCGGCGGGAGCCTTCCTCTTGGCGGCGGGGACGAAGGGAAAGCGCAACGCTTTGCCGAACACGCGCATCCTCTTGCACCAGCCATCCGTGCAGGGCCTCGGCGGCCAGGCGTCGGACGTGGAGATCCACGCGCGCGAGATCATCGACCAGAAGCGGCGCGTCAACGAGATGCTCGCCGAACGCACGGGGCAGCCGTTCGAGAAGGTCGAGCGCGACACCGACCGCGACTTCATCTTGAGCGCCGAGGAGGCTGTCGAGTACGGTGTCATAGATCAGGTCGTTAGCCGTCCGGGGGAGAGGACGCACCTGCGCGAGGGGTAAGGCCTCCCGGCGAGGAGCTTAGTATGAAGCTCCTGTACGACTACATTCACCAGGGCGGGTGCTACCGCTACGGGGTGGGGTGGGCCAGGATTCGGATCTACCGGAGCGAGTATGCTGCCGACGCCCCGGTGGTCTTGTGCAGCGAGCTGCCCGAAGATCGGGGCGATGAGATGGTCGAGCGGCTGGCCGCCGAGGTGATCCGGGACCGTTTCGTCTCCGGGCTCCCTGACCTGACGCGCCCCGTACTGTGGATCGAGCACTGCCCCTCACGCAGGGGACGCGGCCCGGGACGCTACGCGCTCCTGACCTTCCCTACCTACCGCCCCCGGCTTGATGGCGCAGGCTTCGCCCGACGCGTCACGCTTGGCACCCCGCGCCGCGAACCCCTCACCGCTCGCGAGGTGAAGATCCTGACCGGCGAACTATGAGGAAGAGTAGGATGTTGCGTTACTCCCTCTCAGCGGCGGCGCTGGGGGTCGTGGCGTTCTTTTGGCGGCAGCGGCGAAAGCCGATTCCGCACCCGCCCCCGCTCACCTTCCTCTTCGAGAACCCCCTCTTTGAGGCGTTTGCCGGGGTGGAGCTCCTGATCGACCGGCTAGATCCCGCCCCCGGCATGCGCGTCCTGGACGCGGGCTGCGGTCCGGGCCGGCTGACCATCCCCCTCGCCAGTACTGTCGAACCCAACGGCGAGGTCGTCGCCCTTGACAGTCAGGCCGCGATGCTGAGGAAGCTCGAACGGCGGGTGGTCGACGAGGGCCTGATCAACGTCCAGCCCCTGGAGGCCGGCCTCGGCGAAGGGGCGTTGGAAGAGGGTGCTTTCGACCGGGCACTGTTGGCGATGGTACTCGGTGAGGTGCGCGACAAGGAGGCGGCGCTGCGCGAGCTCTACAGAGCGCTCAAACCCGGCGGTATCCTCTCCGTTACCGAGGCCTTCGGCGACCCGGATTATCGTAGGCCCGAAACCGTACGCCGCGAAGTCGAAACCGCCGGGTTCCGGCTAGTGGCCAGGTTCGGAGGCTTTCCGGTCTACACGCTCAACTTTGAGAAGCCGCGGGGTTAGCGGCCGAACAGACGCCGCCAGAAGCTTTGGCTCTGTTCCGGTGGTTCGGTGTCCATCTGGCGTTCGAGGAGGCCGGCGAGGATCTCGCGCTGGATCACGTTCACCTCCATCCCGCCCTCCAAGCGCTCCGGCGGTGGGCTCAAAGCCACGTACTCGACATCGTCGCCCTGGTATTCGAGGAGCTCCACGAGTTCGCGAGCCGAGACCTCCCGCGCACGCCAGTCCTTGCCGAAGTCTCCGGTAGAAGCGAGAAAAGCTTCTGCTTCCTCCAAGGAGTCGAAGAGCGGTATCGCCTCGCCGTCGTCGAGTACTATTGCCAGCAGTTCGTCCGTCGTCTCCGGTCCGCCGACGATAACCACATGAGAAGCCGATGCATCCATGCCCGAAGACTTACCCTAAAGGTTTCTTG
>JALZEL010000052.1 GCA_030862075.1 Actinomycetota bacterium
ACGACGGGGTGTGGCTGCAGATGAGCACCGTAGGTACCGAGGGCCACGAGCGGCTCGCGCGAGTAGCGGACGAGCGCGGCGTTTTCTACGTAGACGCCCCCGTACTGGGGACCAAGGAACCTGCCGAACAGGGGCAGCTGATCGTGCTGGCCTCGGGCCCCGACGAGGTCCGGGAGCGCTGCCAACCCGTCTTCGATACGCTGGGCAGCACTACTTTTTGGCTCGGGCCCGCCGGCGCTGGCAGCCGCCTCAAGTTGGTTACGAACAACTGGATCGTAGGCATCCTGGGCGTGCTGGCGGAGACGGTCACTTTGGCCGAGGCCGTCGGCGTGGACCCCGCGCGGTTCCTCGAGGTCATCGAGGGCGGACCGTTAGGCCTGCCGTACGCGCAGATGAAGGGCCAGATGATGATCGAGGAAGAGTTCCCGACGAGCTTCTCCGCGAAGCATGCGCGCAAGGACGCGGGGCTTGTGCTCGACGCCGCCGAGAAGAGCGGGCTGCAACTGACGATCGCCAAGGCGGCCGCCGCCCGCTTCGACGAGGCGATAAGCGCCGGCCACGGCGAAGAGGACCTGGCCGCGATCTACCAGGCGACCAGGCCCGATACCGGTTAGTCCAAGAGCGTCGAGGAGCAGGCGCTTCCCGCGGAAGCTCTACCGAGTAGCCCCGGAGCGTTCCCGGCTCGCGACGGAGGGTTAGCCGCCGATCGACCGGGTAAAGAGGACCGTATAGTAACAACGGCCGGTGGGACCATTCCAGGAACAGTCAGGCGCCGCCACGGGAGTTCCGCCTTATGGAAGCTGGAGTGGAGCGGCGCTGGTCTTTCGGAGTCCGGTCATTGAGGAGGAGTCGGAGCATGGCTACGCCGCGCGACAGGGATTCGGCCGGCGAGTATCCAGAGGACCTCTACCTGACCCCGCCGGGAGGGGGCTACGAGCTCTACCGGCACAAGAGTGCCGAGAGCATAAGGACGAAGAACTGGCACGGCCTGTACTGGGCCAGGCAGAATGAAGAGGGCGACTACGAGATCCGGAGCATCCCCTCTTCCCTTGGGGAGCGCTCCGTACCGGGGGGCGTCTTGCCCAAAGAAGGCTTCGAGGAGCACTACGAGAGGGTAGATCTGCAGTAGCCACGAGGCGCTAGACGACGTTTTGGAGAAGGAGGAAGCGTGCCCGAGGCGCGGCTGGCGATCACGTGTGGGCTGCCTAAAAGCGGCAAGACCACCTACGCCCGTGGCTTGCAGGAGGCCGGGTGGGTGAGGGTGTGCCCCGATGAGATCCGGCAGGCCTTGCACGGACAAGGCCACCACCCGCCCGCCGAGCCTTTGGTGTGGGCGAACGCCGAGCTTACGGTGAGGGCCTTGCTCTTGAGCGGGCACGCGGTAGTGGTGGACGCGACCAACACGACCAGGAAACGCCGGGCGCCGTGGCTCGGGATCTCCCGAGACCTGGACGTGCCCCTCCAGGCGTTCGTGTTCCAAACCCCCGCGGCCGAGTGCCACGAGCGCAACCAGGCTTCGGGAGACCCCGTGCCGCCGGAGGTCATAGACCGCATGAACGAGCAGTGGGAACCGGTCACGGAGGAGGGGGTCACCACGCGAGCCATAGACGCCGAAGGGTAGAACCGGCACCTTCGACCGTCGATCCGTGACAGTTTGGCCCGGGCGTGCAGCCCTTGCACTGCCCGGGTAATATCTTCGAGGTGTCTTCCGTTTATTTGCGAAGCCGTTTTAGAAAGCTGGCGCTTCGGGGCGCGAGGCGGGGCGTGGAAGCGGTGTCGGATGCCGCAAGGTCCCTGCTCAGCGCCGTCAGCGGAGCGCAGCCGCCGCCAAGGGGGCCGTACGTGCAGAACGTCTCGGCGTCGTCGTCGGTCATCGCCTGGACAAGCGACGAGCCGAACGTGGGCTCCGTGGAGTACGGAGAGACCCCGAAGTTGGGACGTATCGAGCTCGACGCCCAGTTTGACAGGCGCCACGCGGTCGTGCTCTCGGATCTCAACCCCGGCTCGACGTACCATTACCGGGTCACGGAGGTCGGCGGAGTGCCGGTAACGGGGCGCTTTCGCACAGCTCCGGTAGGCAAGGGTTCTCGCTTCTCCTTCGCCGTGATCGGCGACAGCGGCCACGGCGGAAAGAACCAGCTGGCGGTGGCCGAGCTACTCGAACGCCTGGAGCCGGACCTGGTCCTGCACACCGGAGACGTGGTGTACCCGAGCGGCGAAGACCGCCACTACGATCCACGCTTCTTCATGCCATACCGGGAGCTCATCAGGGAGGTGCCGGTTTTCCCGGTCTTGGGCAACCACGACGTGGAGAAAGGCAACGGTGCTGCATACCTCAAGAACTTCCACCTGCCGTCCAACAACCCACAGGGCACGAAGCGCTATTACTCCTTCGACTGGGGCAACGCCCACTTCGTCGCGCTCGACAGCGAGCTTTACTACGAAGATGGTGGCGGTAGCAAGGAAGAGCAAAAGGAGTGGTTGGAGCAGGACCTGAAAGTCACCCGGCAGCCCTGGAGGTTCGTGGTCTTCCACAGACCAATCTACAGCTCCTCGGAGCACGGCAGCGATGAGACGATAAGGGAAGACCTGGAGCCGATCTTCGCCCTCCACGAGGTGGACATGGTCTTCTGCGGCCACGACCACGACTACGAGCGCACGGTGCCGATAAAGGGCGTAATCTACGTCGTGAGCGGGGGCGGCGGCAGAGACCCGTACGTGGCTGGCAGGAACAAGTGGACGGCCTTCTCCAAGTCCACCCATCACGCGGTGCTCGTGCGTATCGACGGCGAGCACCTCTCGTTAGAGGCCGTAGAACCGGACGGCACCGTGATCGACCGCCTGGACCTTGAGCGGCCGTAAGATTTAGCGTTACTAATGTTGACAAACTGTATCTTTGTGGTACAATATGATCGTGGGGGAAAAATACCATAGGCGGTCCCATCCGTCCCTAGACTCGCAGGAATTGTCGGACGTTGTCGGGTTAGGGTGGAGGTCTTTTGAAGCGTAGAGTGATCCGTCGAGGGAGGCCGTAAGTATCCCATTGTGGTTGGGTCGGAGACAAGGTTAGTACGGAGGCAGTAGATGGAAGCTACTATAACGCGACGCTCGGAGCGAGAGGCCGAGACGCCGGAGCTTTTGGCGAAGTACTTGAGGCACATCGGGCAGGGTAACCTCCTCACGCACGAGGAGGAGATAGATCTCTCCAAGCGCGCCAAGCAGGGCAACAAGA
>JALZEL010000079.1 GCA_030862075.1 Actinomycetota bacterium
GGTCTACCTCTATTTCACCCGCTCCAACTACGAGTCTTGCCAAGAGACCCTCGACCGTGACCTAATACGCGTCCCCATCGAGTTGCTTGGGTAGCGCTCTGTGCCGCTACAGCACTGGTCATAATCATTGACCCATGCAACCATGAGAGGATGAAAGCCTACTCTGAAGACGTCCGCCAGAAGATAGTTCAAGCCCTGGGGCGCGGCATCTCTAAATCCCAAGCAGCTCGACTGTTCGACGTGAGTCTCTCCTCAGTTAAGCGCTACGCCAGAATATCCCGCCACGGAGATTCCCTCGCTCCGAAGAAGGGAACCGGAAGACCCCCGAAGATAGACGAGGCTGCCCAGAAGCTGCTCGAAGAAGACGTCAAGGAACGCCCGGCGGCCACTGTTTCTGACAGGCGCCACTTCCTGGAGCATCTCACGGGCAAGAGCCTCAGCGACTCGACTGTCAGACGGCTCCTGCGGCGCCTGGGCTTCAGCCGAAAAAAAGGACTGTGGGGGCGGTGGAACGGGACGAGTTCTTGAGGGCGGCCTGGAAGGTTATGGTCGCCGAAGAGGTAGAAGCCGAGCGGCTCGTGTTCGTGGACGAGATGGGCACCAACACCTCACTTTCTCCCTTGTACGCCTGGGCTCCGAAAGGAGAAAGGGCGTGCTGGTCGGTACCTCGCAACCGTGGGCCGAACACGACGCTGCTCTCGAGCATGAGCTTAGCCGGGATGGGGCCTTCTCTTGCTGTAGAAGGCTCAACCACCCAGGAGGTTTTCGAAGCCTACGTGGAGAAGGTCCTGTCACCCACCCTCGAAGCCGGCAGGGTCGTGGTGATGGACAACCTAACCGCCCACAAGGGAGCTAAAGTGAGAGAGCTTATCGAGCAGAGGGGCTGCGAGCTTATCTACCTGCCGCCGTATTCACCCGACCTCAACCCCATAGAGGAGGCCTTCTCGAAGATCAAGGGCCTCATGCGAAAAGCGGGAGCCCGCATCCGCGAGGCCCTGGTTGAGGTGATGGGGGTAGCGATCTCGGCGGTCAGCGCTCGGGATGCTCGTGGTTACTTCGAGCATTGCGGATACGGCACGCTGGTTCAACCATTATGACGAACGCTGTAGGGGGTACTTACCTAGGGTACTTACCTTTCCGTTGAGGCCCAGGTACATTCTTGCACTCACCCAATATGGGCTCTCCGACGTCTCGAGTTACTGTATTCGTGGACCTAATGTTTTCGGATTGACCCGCAAACACCGTCGTCGTCACCGTCTCCCTCTCCTGGGTTACGGTCTGCTGCAACGTGCTGGTAGATGTTCACCGAGGCGCCGACGGCCGCACTATGTAGATGGCTGAACTGGCCGTCTTCACTCCCGGAGTCTCCTACACATAGGAGCCCAGCCTGGTAGCAAAGCTATCCACATGAATTATGTACTGCCGCTCTCTGGTGGGCCTTTTTGACGGAGTCACCACGGCTGCTTCGAGCTCTGTGGCCACGGTGCTGCTCTCGAAGCCCCGCTCGATCGACCTCTCCAAGGTCTGATCTGAGCCTGCCAACACATCGTCACGCGCTACTCTCGGCAGCAAGCACATCGAACTCCAACCCTTAGTAACCGTACCCTTTTGCGCGCTCTGCCCTACGCGGTATCGGCGGTCGCCAGGTTGTGGCGCTCGATGGCGGCCTCGCGCAGCTTGTATTTCTGGATCTTGCCGCTCGCCGTCATCGGGTACTCCTCGACGAAATCCACGTACTCGGGGACCTTGTAGTGAGCTATGTTCTCGCGGCAGTACTCCTTGACGTCCTCTTCGGTTAGAGAGGCATCCTTTTTCTTTATGATGGCGGCGGCGACTCTCTCGCCGTACTTCTCATCGGGGACGCCGTAGACCTGGACGTCGGAGATCTCGGGATGGGTGTAGAGGAACTCCTCGATCTCGCGCGGATAGATGTTCTCGCCGCCGCGGATGATCATGTCATCCGCCCTGCCGGTTATCTGGAAGTAACCGTCCTCGTCCATGACCGCCAGGTCCCCAGTATGCAGCCATCCATCTTCGTCTATAACCTCGGCGGTTTTATCGGGCATCTTGTAGTAGCCCTTCATGACGTGGTAGCCGCGGGTGCAGAGGTCGCCCTGCTCTCCCATCCCGATCTCCTCGCCGGTATCCACATCCACGAGCTTGACCTCCACGTCCGGGAGCTTGCGGCCCACGGTGGAGACCCTGCGTTCTATGGGATCGTCGGTGCGCGTCTGGGTTATGACGGGGCTGGATTCGGTCTGGCCGTAGGCGATGGTGATCTCGTCCGCCCCCATGTCGTTCACGACCTGCTTCATCACCTCTTCGGGACAGGGACTCCCAGCCATGATCCCGGTGCGCAAGCTGGAGGTGTCGTACTCACCGTAGTTCTCGTGCTCCAGCTCCGCGATAAACATGGTCGGCACCCCCAACAGCGCCGTACACCGCTCCTTGTGGACGGCCTGCAACACCTCCTCAGCGTCGAACTCCTCGACCGGCACCATCGTCCCCTCGTGGGTTACGGTGTTCAGCGTCCCCAGGACGCACCCGAAGCAGTGGAAGAACGGCACGGGGATGCAGACCCTGTCCTCCGGTCCTAGCTCCATGCACTCGCCGATGTAGAAGGCGTTCTTGACGATGTTCGCGTGGGTGAGCTGCAC
>JALZEL010000093.1 GCA_030862075.1 Actinomycetota bacterium
CGATCTGTTCGAGCACGTCGCCACTGAGGTGATCCCTTCCCTGAGAACAGGGGTGTAGCCCCCTAACTATTCACCAATGCGCCTCGCAGGCTTGTGTTCCCGTAAACCCAGGCCGTAGTCAGCATGCACCTCCCCTTACAATGTGCGAACTGACGACACCGTAAAGGTTCGCTTCTCCGCCACGGTAGGAGAGGAACCGGAGGTAGAGATGGCACTGGTCTAGCTGTTGCACACTCGTGCCCTGCTCACGGAGTGCGCGCAAGGGATACTCACAGAAGTCAGCGGGTTGAGATTTTTCAGAAACTCGATGCGCCGCTCGCGTCGGATCGCTTACGTGGGGCTGGTTGCCCCCCTTTAGACCTCATCCGCCGCTTATGCAGCACAACGGCTAGTTCTACAGCCGTTAGCTAACCTCTTGTTACGCATGCTCCGGCACCGGGATCACCCCTAACTGTTGCATCATGTCCAGGGTGTCGGTGACCCGCCAGTGCTCCCGGATCTTGCCGTTAGAGACTCGCTCCACCGAGATGCTCTTGATACTCAGTTGCCGGCCCGTGGGCGGAACGCCAAAGAGCTCGCCCTCATGGGTGCCTTCGAGCGTGTAGCGAGTGGCCACTTTGTCGCCCTCTGCGATCATGTCCTCGACAACGACCCTGAGGTCAGGCATGGCACTCCGGAACATAGCCACGACTCCTTTGATCCCCTCCGGGCCTATGGGCTGGTCAGGAGTTGCGGGGGTGTGGTTGGTATAGTCTGGTGCTAGCAACTCATCGACAAGGTCAATATTGCCTTCCTCCCAGACACCCCAAAACCGGCGCACGATAGCCTTACTCTCCTCTGCTGACATGAGGATGCCTCCTTTCTGTGGCCCTTACTCTGCTGGGCGCTTGTCCTGTGCTTCCTGTATTCCATCATGCGCGTGACGTCCGCTCCTTTCCACCGACAAATCGTACAATCGCCCGGACAATCCGAGATATCGACAATCTCTAGGGTACTCTGGCGGCGTGCTATCATGCGCCCGCACCGGCAGGGCCTCGAGTTAGCGAGCGTCTCTGAGCAGAATGTAGGGAGAGCGAATAGTGGATGCCGGTGAGCATTTGGCCTTTGGCGATCTGCTTCGTCAACACCGAAATGCGGCAGGTCTGACACAGGAGGACTTGGCCGAGCGGGCCGGGCTGAGTGTGGATGCTATCAGTCTCCTCGAGCGCGGGGAGAGACGGCGCCCTCACAGATATACCCTCCAGAGCCTCGCCGACGCTCTGGGGTTGTCGCAACAGGAGCGCATCCGCTTCGAGACAGCAACGCGCCCACCCACCACCCGTGCCACCGCTCACGTCACTCAGCCCGCCAACCTACCCTCGCAGCTTACTCCTTTCGTAGGTCGTGAGCGAGAAGTCGAGGAGGTGTGCCAAAGGCTACTGCGCCCAGACGTACGTCTCCTGACGCTCACGGGTCCCGGCGGGGTCGGCAAGACTCGGCTGGGTTTGCAGGTGGCGGAGCAGGTCCTAGAGCAATTCGCGGACGGTGTATGCTTCGTCGCGCTCACCTCAATTAGCGAACCCGCCCTGTTCCCATCGGCCATCGCTCAAGCGCTCCAGGTCAAGCAAGGCGCGGGGCAGAGCGTAGCTGAAGCTCTAGTGCAGTACCTGCGGGAGAGGCAGCTGCTCCTCGTACTGGACAACTTCGAGCGGTTGCTGGAAGCAGGTCCGCTACTGACGCAACTTCTGGCCGCCTGTCCACGCTTGAAGGTACTCGTGACCAGCCGGGTGGTACTTCATCTCCAGGGCGAACACAACTATGAGGTGCCGACGCTGAGGCTACCCCTAGCCGGACATCGACCGTCTCTAGAGCAGCTGGCCCGGTACGAGGGGATACGCCTGTTCGTGGAGCGAGCGCGGGCTGCGAACTCAGAGTTCAGGGTCACAACCGAGAATGCCCCCGCCGTGATCGAGCTTTGCCGGCGGTTGGACGGACTACCCCTGGCCATAGAGCTCGCCGCGGCACGCGTCAGATTGTTGTATCCAGAGGCTATGCTGACGCGGCTGGGTAATCGGCTCGCGTTGTTGACGGGCGGAGCGCGGGATCTGCCAGACAGACAGCGGACGCTCAGGGCGACACTGGACTGGAGCTATGACTTCCTGGGCATGGGTGAGCGTTTGCTATTCGCACGCCTCGCTGTGTTCGTGGGAGGCTGGACTCTCGAGGCCGCGGAGGCGGTATGCGACACCGAAGATGAGACGGAGGTGTTGCAGCATGTGTCCGCGCTTGTGGATAAGAGTCTGGTGCAGCAGCAAGCAAGCATTTGGCAAGAGGCTCGCTTCACTATGCTGGAGACGGTGCGCGAGTACGCACTGGAGCGGCTGGAGGAAAGCGGGGAGTCAGAGAGATTGCGCCGCCGGCACGCCACCTACTTCCTAGAGCTGACGGAGGCGGCGGAGCGAGCGTCGCAGGGGCCGCTGCAGGGAGTGTGGCTGGACCGGTTGGAGGCCGAATACGGCAATCTTCGAGGCGCGCTGGCGTGGAGCCTTACCCCCCAGGGCGATGCGGAAATCGGCCTGCAGTTAACCGGCGCTCTGTCGCATTTCTGGTATGTCCGTGGACACCATAGCGAGTCTCGCATGTGGCTGCAGAACGCGCTAGAGCAGGGTAGCGGCTCCACCGCTGCGCGTGCCAGGGTGCTCGTCGGCGCCGGACGGTTGGACTGGTTCCAGGGAGAGCTTGCGGGATCTAAAGTGCTGCTGGAGGAAAGCCTTACCCTGTACCAGGATCTGGGGGATGATGCGGGCGCTGCCTGGGCACGCCTTTGCCTAGGACGTACGGAGATCTCGCGGGGGAACCACGGGCGGGGAGAAGCGCTTGTCGAGGAGAGCCTAGCGCTGCTCCGCCAACAGGGAAAACTGTGGGAAATCTCCCGGGCACTCCTCGCCCTCGGGGCTGGTGCGCTGTTCGAGGATGATGTTGACCGGGCGACGGCTAAGTTCGAGGAGTCTCTGGCCATCTGCCAGGATCTTGAGAATGCGGAGGGTGTCGCCCTGTCACTGCTTTACCTGGGACGCGCAGCGCATATGCGGGGAGAAGACGCGCGCTCAAATACGCTGCTGCAGGAAAGCCTGGCACTGTTCAAGGACCTGGGTGACTCACGCGGTGTTGCAGAGGTGCTCCTCGAACTGGGGCGAGTGGCGCACGCGCAGGGGAACGACACGCGTGCCGTGTCGTTGTGCCGGGAGAGCCTGATCCTCAGTAGGAATCTTGATGACAAGTCTCATATGGCTTTCTGTCTGGCGGCGCTTGCGGGAGTGATCCAGTCCGCAGGACAGGCCACGCGAGCAGCCCGGCTCTTCGGGGCAGCGGAGATGCTGCTCCAATCCCTCGACGCTGTACTCGATCCCACCGGTCGTCTCGTATACGACAGCGACCTAGCCGCCACACGCCTTCAACTGGGCGAGGCAGCCTTCGAGGAGGCGCGGGCCGAAGGGCGGGCCATGACTACCGAGCAAGCAGTGGCGCACGCGCTAAAGAGAGGAAATGGTACCGCACACGACATCGCGAGCGCATAGGGGGCCTCTCTGAAGGCCGATGGTACGAACTGACAACGCCACGAAGGTCCGCTTCTTCGCTACGCTGGGCCGGGAGGCGGAGGTCGTAGTTGTTCCTCAGCTGACATAGTCTTCTAAGCCGGTCTGACGCCTGGCTCAAGGCCAGATCCTGAGCACTCCTTCCCGTCCCGCGGCCACGGCGACTCGCCCGTCCGGGGTAGCTGCCGTCGCCAGGTTTGTCGTCAGCACGCCGCCTGCGGGGAGCGTCCAAGCAACCTCGGCCCCACTCTCTCCGTGGCGGATAGCGCTCAGCTCGGTGTGGTCCTGGCTCGGCACCAGCAGCTCGAAAGTGCCGTCTCCGTCAAGATCCCCTGCCCGGGCGGTGTCGAGGTTACCGAACCAGAAATTGTTCGCCACCGCGTACAATGTCGTAAGGATATGGTAAGGAAGGGTGCAATGGAGCCGCGGATTCGGTACGCAACCTCATCCGACGGGGTGAGCATAGCCTTCTGGACGCTCGGGGAGGGCAAGCCCCTGGTGTGCATGGCCGGAGGACCATGGTGCCACGTCGAGTCGTGGTACGTCCCCGAGTGTCGTCGCTGGTACGAGCGTCTGGCGCAAAAGAGGATGCTCGTCTGGTACGATCTCAGGGGGACGGGGTGGTCGGAGCGCGAGGTGTCGGATTACTCGCTGGAGACCCTGGTGGCCGACGTGGAGGCGGTGGTGGATCGGCTGGGCCTGGACGAGTTCGCGATGCTAGGCGCCGCCGATGCGGGTCCGGTGGCCGTCGCGTACGCCGCCCGCCACCCGGAGCGGATCTCGCGCCTCGTTCTCTGGTGCTCGTGGGCGAGAACCTCGGACCTAAGATCGCCCAGGACGGAGGCGTGGTTCGGGTTGATGGACCAAGACTGGGAGCTCACGACGGATACGTGCGTGCACATCGCCCTGGGGTGGTCAGTGGGCGAGGCAGGGCGCGACGCCGCCAAGCACCTACGGGAGAGCGTCGCCCCGGAGGCGATGCGGGCCGCGCTGGCCGCGGTGGGCACCTTCGACGTCACGCAACTCCTGCCGAGGCTCAAAGCACCGACCCTGGTGCTCCACCGAAGCAACATCCCCTGGCTTCCGGTCGGCATCGCCCGCACTCTGGCCTCCCGGATACCGGACGCACGCCTGAGCATTCTGGAGGGTGAGGCGACAGCACCCTACCTCGGCGATAGCGAGGCGGCGGCTAGTGCCATCGACGAGTTCCTCGATGAGACAGAAGCGGAGCGGACGGCGCAGGGGGAAGCGGGAGTACCCGGGGCAGAACAGGACAGAGCACACCTGGCCCCATCCTATCCGGACGGTCTCACGGAGCGGGAGGTGGAGGTTCTGTGCCGCCTGGCCGGTGGAAAGACCAACGGCGAGATAGCCGAAGAGCTGTACGTGAGCGTCCGGACGGTCGAGCGCCATATAGCGAACATCTACGCAAAAATAGGAACCAGGGGCAGAGCGAACGCCACGGCCTACGTGCTCACCCGCGGCCTAGTCTAACCTTTCCCTCCGAAATCCTACGCGTTTACCGACATTACAGGCGCTACGGCGTCCCGTTTTCCTGCCCAAAGATGGGTGGTTACCCCGATGGCGAGCACCCGCCGTGACGATAGGCTCTTTCGCGGGGTATCCAAGGGCCCGAAAGGAAGCACCCGATGAAGACCAACGACCTCCAAGAACTGGCGGCCCGTATCACGGCGCCGATGAGGACCACGAGCGGAAGAGCCTTCCTCGAGATCGTTTCACCGACGCTCGATTTGCTGGCTAGGGGCAAACCGACATCCCCCGAGGAGATTGCTGCTGCCTCCGGCAAGTCACCGGAGGAGGTGCGAGCCGCACTCGACCAGTTTCCCAGCACCGAGTGGGACGAGCAAGGCAGGGTCGTCGGCGCGGGGCTGACGCTCTGCCTGACCCCGCATCGCTTGGAATTGAAAGGCCGTACCCTGTTCGCCTGGTGCGCGCTGGACGCTTTACTCTTCCCCGTCCTCTTGGGCCGGCGGGCGAGCATAGAGTCCCCGTGCCGGGGCACCGGCGACCCGGTGCACACCGAGGTGACGCCCGCCGGGATCGAGATGGTAGAGCCTCCCTCCGCGGTAGTGTCCATCGTCGCGGCGCGCGATCTGGCCAACCTCCGCAGCGTCGGCTGTAATAACACGCACTTCTTCAGCTCCTCGGAGGCGGTGTCCCGATGGCTTGAGAAGCACCCGGAGACGACCATCCTGCCCGTGGAGGACGCGTTCCGGCTGGGGCGGTTAATCGCGGAAGGCCTCTTAGACATTTCCCGGTCGGCCGAGCCGGTGGATGCCGAACGGAATGAACCGGCTGAGGAAAGGAGCGATGTAGACGGAGGGGGCGCACGATGAGCTACGAAGGGGTCCGGATCCCAGAGGAACTGGGCGAGCGTATCCTGGATGTCTTGCGGCTTTCGCCGCGGTCGAGGATCGAAGCAGGGTAATGACCGTGGGGAAGGGAAGGGACCTGAGACCAGTTCACCGTCGCCGCCGCGACTTGTCCGGTGATTCTCGGGAGCTCTGGTCGCACGTCGGGGTGGGCGTGGAGAGCAGGAGCCTCAAGGCGCAGGCCGTCCCCGGCGTGGTGACGGGAGGAGCGATCCTGCTCGCTGCAGCGTTCCTCACCCTGTTCACTAACCTCTGGTGGCTGATCCTCATCTTCTGCTGGATAGTCTTCCCGGCGCTAGGGACCTTCGCCAGAGGCCTCGCCGGCATTATGGAGTCGCGTCAGGAGGAGCGACTGCCGCAATACAGCAAGGAACGGGAGCTTCTGGAGGCCTTGCGAGACCGAAGAGAGCTCGCCCCCGCGCAGGCGGCGGTGGAGACCTCGCTGTCGGTGAAGGAGGCCGACGAGATGCTCAAAGAGCTGGCCGAAGGCGGGCACCTGGAGGCACGCGTGCGAGGCGGAGCCCTGTCCTACTCGCTTTGAAACCATGAGAAAGATGAGTAGATGGAAATCGGTCGGCTCGCAGCCGACCGCACACTCTAAGGGCTTGCTAAGAAAGCAGCATCTGCTTGCCCAACGGAGGTAAAAAGGCAGCTAAGGAATGCGTAGACAAGAAAGGAGTGCAGACATGTCCGATCCGAATAAAGACGTGCCCTCTACGAAATCGCTCTTGGATCGGTTGGCCCACGCCCTGCCGGATATCCCCAGGTGCCTCTACGTCAGGTCGATGCTGCTCTCGGGCCGATGCGAGGTCCTCGGCCTCGCAGAGGGAGGGCCCGAGCCGCAGTTCGTGGCCCGAGAGCTCGAAGAGAGCGAGGACCGGGCTGTCTGCGTCGTGGGCCGCCCTCCAGCAGATGCCATTAGGGAGGCCGCGAGGCGCAACCGGGACGGGGGCGAGCTCCTCACCACCCCGGAAGGGGCCTCCCACATCCTCGGCGCCCTGCCGGATTGGACGGCGACCCGCGCGACTCTCCACCTGTTAAGCGACGCCTCCCGGCTTCCGCGAGTCGCGGGAGGCGAGTTACGCCCGTTCGGGGCGTAGGACCTGGCCACCGTGGCGGATGATCTCCCTGAAGGGCTGCGTTCGGAGTTGGAGGTCGCCCTTACTAGGGGCGCGCCCGCGGTCGCCACGCTGGCCGATGGTCGTCCGGTGTCGTTCTGCTACGCGGCCGACGAGATCGAGGGCTTGTGGGACATCTCGATCGACACGCTGGAGCGCTACAGGCGGCAGGGCTACGCCGCACGGTGCGTCTCGTACATGGTCGACGAGATGCGGCGGAGGGGCAAAGAGCCGGTTTGGGCGACCGAAGAGATCAACACCCCTTCGATGCGCCTGGCGGCCAAGTTGGGGTTCGTCCCCGTAGACGGACTGCTCTTGTGCAGGTCGTCGGCCTGAACCTGATGAACCTCGGGAGGTTCAAACTGCCGTGATGGGCATGAAAGAATGCATCTTCTCCCCGCTACCTCGCGAGGCCTCGCTCGAAGAACTCGTACCCGTAGTCAACTTCTACCGCCGCCTGGAGGAGAGGCTCGAGTTCTCGTTTGTCAAGGAACTCGTCGAGGACCACGCTAACCCTTCGTAGCTGAGCCCCCTACGCGTTTACCGACACGGAAGGGCGCTACGTAGCCTTATTCCTTGCCCAAGAAATGGGTGTTTACCCCGATGGGGGGTGCCATCCACAACGATAGACTTCTCTGCGGAGTGTTCTAGGGATCTCGAAAGGAGGCACCCGATGAGAAAAGGACAACAAAAGGAGAAGTAACATCCACGATTGGAGGGAGATCCAATGAACACAGTAACGTCGAGCGATGGCACCACCATCGCCTTCGATCGGCTGGGTGACGGACCGCCAATCATCCTGGTGGGCGGCGGGTCGGTCGATCGATCTGCAAACGCGCCACTGGCTGCGCTCCTTGCATCGCACTTCACCGTGATCAACTACGATCGTCGGGGTCGAGGCGACAGCGGGGACGCACCCCCGTACGCGGTAGAGCGCGAGATCGAAGATCTCGATGCCCTCATCAACGAAGCAGGTGGATCGGTGTTCGTGTACGGCACGTCTTCAGGTGGAGCCCTCGCCCTCGAGGCTGCTGCGAGCGGACTAGCCATCATGAAGCTGGCGCTGTGGGAGGTGCCGTTCGTCCTAGACGAGAGTCGCCGACCGCCGGCGGATACGGCGAGGACCTACACTGAGCTGGTCTCGGCGGGTCGCCGCGGCGACGCGGTCGAGTTCTTCATGTCGAAAGTGGTGGGCCTTCCGCCCGAGTTCGTCGCCCACGCGCGGACCCAGCCGTTCTGGCAGGCCCAGGAGGCCCTGGCGCACACGCTTGCCTACGACGCTACGATCATGGGCGACTACTCGTTGCCGACCGAGCGGGCGGCGGCCGTGACGGTGCCGACGCTCGTGATCGCCGGTGGGGAGAGCTTCCCGTTCATGCGCGAGACGGCGCGGGCGCTGGCAAACATCATCCCCGATGGGCAGCACCGCACCCTGGAAGGTCAGGAGCACAACGTCGATCCGGCCGTCCTCGCTCCCGTGCTGGTGGAGTTCTTCAAGGTCTAAAACGGCCCCCGATCTGGAACCCCGTCAGCGATATAAACGGCCACTACTTATAAGGAGGACCCGATGGCCGAAGACACAGCTACAGCCAAGCCGGTGACGGCCATTTCGCAAACAGCGGCACGCCTGTCGTTTGCGGCAGCCGCCACGTTCCTAGTCTTGCTTACCGCTCTGCACTTCATCAAACCGGAGTTCGACCCTTCGTGGCGTGTGATTAGTGAGTATGCAATCGGGCGCTACGGCTGGATAATGGTTCTCGGATTTCTTTCCCTGGCACTTAGCTGCGTCGCCTTATTCATAGCAATCTGGTCGCAAATACGGACTATCGGCGGCCGTATCGGCCTGGCCTTCCTCCTGGTTGCCGCCGCCGGTTTGATCATTGCGGCCATCTTTACCACTGATCCCATAACAGCAAGCCAGGATGAACTGACAACCGACGGCAATCTTCATGCGTTGGGCGCGGCGCTTGGCACCAGCTTCCCGATTGCCGCCGCTCTCATCGGGTGGAGTCTGGCCCGCAACCAGGCGTGGTCCGCGGCGCGGCGATGGCTCGCATGGGCGGCCGTCCTGACCTGGATCGGCTTTCTGGTGTTCGCCTCGTCTATAGCCGTCATGTTCCCAGAAGACGGTACATTCGGCCCGGACGTGCTAATCGGGTGGCCCAACCGGTTCATAATGGGGACCTACAGCGTGTGGCTGATGGTAGTAGCCTGGTGCTCGGCCCGGTTGAGCAAGCAGAGGTCATAGCCGAGGATAGCTAATGCTGATGCCACCCACGGGAACTACGATCGGGTTCGGCGTCCTGCCGCTCGAGGAGTTCGACTTCCCGGCCATGCCCCAGATCGTCCGGCCCCCCACTATCGGGATCGCAGAGCGTCCGCAGGGTGAGAGCCTTCTTGGCAACAAGGACTTGGTCGGCGACATGGCGGACGAGGGCTTGGGCTGGAGCCGAGGTGGATCGCGGAGCTCCGGCGAGCGGTAGATCGGCGAGGTAGAAGGAGCTGCTAAGTGGATGAAACGACCGCAACTCGGAGCGGTGCGCTGGAGGATCGACGGCACCATGGAGGGACGGAGGAGGGAGATTCGGTGATCCGGACCCGGGACCTGTCCAAGGTATATCGGGACGAGATCACCGCCGTCGACGGCCTCGACCTCTCCGTTCGCCGGGGCGAGGTGTTCGGTCTGCTGGGCCCAAACGGCGCCGGGAAGACTACTACAGTCGGCATGCTCACCACGCGCATCCTCCCCACGCGCGGCTCAGCGCTTGTCGGCGGCATCGACGTCGTCGCGGAGCCGGCCAGAGCCAAGCGTCTCCTCGGTGTGGTGTCCCAGGTGAACACCCTGGATCGGAAGCTGACGGTGCGGGAGAACCTCTACTACCACGGCCGGTACTTCGGCATGAGCGCAGCCCAGGCCCGTGCCGCAGCCGACCGACTCCTCGAGTGGTTCCGGCTCGCCGACCGCGCCGATGCAGAGGTCTCCGCCCTCTCCGGGGGCATGGCCAGGCGCCTGATGGTTGCCAGGGCCGTGCTCCACCGGCCGGCGGTGCTGTTCCTCGACGAGCCGACGGCGGGCCTCGACCCCCAGAGCCGGCTGGCACTCTGGGAGCTCATCGCCGAGCTGCGCGAGGAAGGCCACACCGTGCTGCTCACCACCCACTTCATGGAGGAAGCCGAGCGGCTGTGCGACCGGGCGGCCATCATGGACCACGGCCAGGTTCTGGCGCTCGGCACTCCCCCGACGCTCAAGCGGTCGCTCGGTGGCGACGCCGAGGTGAGTGTCGGCCTGAGCGGGGCCGCCGAGAAGTTCGCTGCCGATCTCGCCGCCCGGCTCGGGCCGGAAACCGCGGGCCCGGCCCAGGTCT
>JALZEL010000112.1 GCA_030862075.1 Actinomycetota bacterium
CCCATCGTTTACGGCGTGGACTACCAGGGTATCTAATCCTGTTCGCTCCCCACGCTTTCGCGTCTCAGCGTCAGTACCGTCCCAGAGAGCTGCTTTCGCCATAGGTGTTCTTCCTGATATCTGCGCATTTCACCGCTACACCAGGAATTCCACTCTCCTCTTCCGGACTCTAGCCAGATGGTTTCCGATGACATCTCGAGGTTGAGCCTCGAGTTTTCACACCGGACCTACCTGGCCGCCTACACGCTCTTTACGCCCAATAAATCCGGACAACGCTAGCCCCCTACGTATTACCGCGGCTGCTGGCACGTAGTTAGCCGGGGCTTCTTCTGGAGGTACCGTCACCCTCTGGGCTATTAACCCGAGTGGCTTCGTCCCTCCTGAAAGCGGTTTACAACCCGAAGGCCTTCTTCCCGCACACGGCGTCGCTGCGTCAGGCTTTCGCCCATTGCGCAAGATTCCCCACTGCTGCCTCCCGTAGGAGTCTGGGCCGTGTCTCAGTCCCAGTGTGGCTGATCATCCTCTCAGACCAGCTATGCATCGTCGCCTTGGTGGGCCGTTACCCCACCAACTAGCTAATGCACCGCGGGCCCATCCCTCGCCGGATGGCCGAAGCTACCTTTCCTTACAAAGCGATGCCGCTTTGTAAGCTTACGGGGTATTAGCCGGGGTTTCCCCCGGTTATCCCCCTGCGAGGGGCAGGTTACCCACGTGTTACTCACCCGTTCGCCACTGTACTCACCCCGAAGGGCTTTCTCGTTCGACTTGCATGTCTAAAGCACGCCGTCAGCGTTCGTCCTGAGCCAGGATCAAACTCTCCGAACTAGCTATCTACCGCCGCCGTAAGGCGACGTATAAGCCAAGTTGGTCGCGGGCGCTACCCACGTCGGCGATCTCTAGATTACTCTCGGATCGCGGAGAGTCGGTCCCGACGTTTATTGACAGGTTTACCTGTTTGCTGTAGGTCTTTCGCTACTATTCAGTTTTCAAAGCCTCCAAGCCCCTTGCCTCTCGGCAGAGCCGGACCGGAGATTGACATCCTCGTGGGCGAAGAAAAACCCACTCGGAGAGTGGGCTTCGGGTGTCGTCCCAATCTGTCGGGAAGCTACCCTATCGCACCGCCTCGGTTGTCAAGTCGCTTCCGATCATTAACGAAGGGATTATACCACCTCGCCTCGAGGTTTCAAACCCCGACCGGAGGACTTTTGTGGTACTCCACCCTTTTTGCGCCGACCCAAGCCCCTCGCCTCTCGGCGGGGCGATGCCTCCAGGTTGTCAGAATTCTTTCGGTTCCGCCGCCAGAGCCAGTGGCTTGGCGTCCCCTAAGGTGTCAGCCCGGCTATTATAGCGTTGCCCTAGGGAACGTCAAGAGAACCGAGAGAGATCTTTCGGGCCGCTTTTGCATGTCTCAGCGCGGGGCGACAAGCCGGGCGTAGCGACGTTTGCCGACCTGGAGGATCTTGCCCGGCAGCCTCCTTGCGGGAAGGTTGAGCCCCTCGTCGGTGACAGGCTTCCCGTCAAGCCGTACGGCGCTGCCCTTGATGAAGCGGCGAGCCTCGCCGTTCGTCTTCGCGAAGCCGGCGAGGACGATGAGGTCGACGATCCAGATTTTTTCACTCCCTTCGGGCAGGGCGACCGTGGGAGCGTCTTCGGGAACCTCGCGCCGCGCTACGGTGTCGAAGGTCTCTTCGGCGTCAGCAGCGGCGCTATCGCCGTGGAAGGTGCGAACGAGGGAACGGGCGAGCTCGCGTTTTTGCTCGACGGGTTCAGTCTCGGGGAGCGGTCTGTCGAGGAGGAGCGAATAGTAGTCCAGCATCAGCTTGTCTGGGATGCTCATGGCCTTGCCAAACATGACGCGAGGTGGGTCGGTAACACCGATGTAGTTGCCCAGGGACTTGCTCATCTTCGCCGCACCGTCTGTGCCGACGAGTAAGGGTGTGGTGAGGACGCACTGGGGCATCTTGCCGTAGTACTCCATTATCTGGCGCCCCATGAGGAGGTTGTAGAGCTGGTCGGCGCCCCCGAGCTCGACGTCGGCGTCTATGGCGACCGAGTCGTAAGCCTGCATGAGGGGATAGAGAAGCTCGGTCAGCGTGATCGGGTCGCCCGCAGCGTACCGTTTGCTGAAGTCGTCGCGCTCGAGGATGCGGGCGACGGTGGTGGCCCTGGTGAGCCCTATTATGTCCGCCAGCGTCAGGGGCGCCAGCCATTCGGAGTTAAAGCGTACCTCGGTCCTCTTGCGATCGAGGACAAAATAGGCCTGGTCGAGGTAAGTCTCGGTGTTCTTGTTTATGTCCTCCGGCGAGAGGATGGGACGGGTCTTTGAGCGCCCCGAAGGGTCTCCCACCCTCGCGGTGTAGTCCCCGATCACGAGCACGGCGGTGTGACCGAGATCCTGGAACACCCTGAGCTTCTTGAGGACGACGACGAAGCCCAAGTGGATGTCGGGAGCGGTCGGGTCGATGCCGAGCTTGACCCTCAACGTCTCGCCGCTCCTCAGGCAGCGTTCGAGCTCTTCGCGGGGTATAACGTCCACGGCGTTCGCATAGATTCTCTCGGTGTTCGAGATGGCGCTCATTAATTGATCTCAACCAAACTATGATATCAATGTGGTCGTCTTATGACTCGTGTACTATACCGCACCGATGGCCCGAACCTTCCAAAGACCTAGCGGCACGAGAACCCCGCGTCCGGCGCCCAAGAAGGGTCAGAGGTCTCCTGCGGGCACAAAGAAAAAACGCAGCTTCGGGGAGGGGAGCCTCAAGTCGAGGGTTTTGCGCTGGGTCGGCGTCTTTTTCTTGTGCTGCGCAGTCGCGGCGCTCGCGTTCTTTGCGGGAGGATATTTGGGCCTAGTTAGGGGTGTGGCTAGCCTGAACGAGGTCTCGGAAACGGCCTCGCACCCGACCTACATGTACTCGAAGCCGGTCGGGGAAACGGAGGAGTCCACGCGGGTGATCGGGGCGGTCTTCCAGGGCGAGAACCGAAGGACGGCTTCTTTCGAGGACATGCCACCCGGTTTGCTCGACGCTTTGGTCGCCCAGGAGGATCAGCGGTTCCGGGAGCACGGCGGTGTGGATCTTTGGGGCATCATACGCGCTCTGTGGATAGACATCAGGTCGGGCGAGACCGTCGAGGGGGCTTCCACAATCACCCAACAGTACGTGAAGAACGCGTACCTCTCGGGGGATCGAACGCTTTCGAGGAAGCTTAAGGAGGCGGCGATAGCCGTAGAGATCGAGCGCAAGTACGAGAAGGACGAGATCCTCGGCTTGTACCTGAACACGGTGTACTTCGGCAGCAACGCCTACGGGGTCGAGGCCGCCGCGCAGACTTACTTCAACAAGTCGGCCAAGGACCTCACCGTCGGCGAGTCAGCCACCCTGATCGGGCTGCCCTTCGCTCCATCAACGCTGGGGACGAACCGCGAGGAGGCGACAAACCAACGGAATATAGTACTCGACAGCATGTGGGACCTAGGCTACATCACCCGCCAGGAACACAACGAGGCACTCGACGAGGCGCTCCCCGATCCCTGGCCGAAGGCCCCGATGGAGGAGACCGGCCTTACCGGTCCGGCGCTCACAAGGGACTTCGCGGAACTCGTACAAGAGGAGCTGGTGAACCAATACGGGGCGAACACGGTGCTCTCGGGGAACTTGAGCGTCTACACGTCTTTGGACCTCGAAGACCAAAAGGCGGCCCAGGAGGTTTTATACGAACCTAACGGCTACCTGCGCAACCCCGAGGACCCGGACGCGGCGCTCGTGTCGATAGAGCCAAGCACGGGACGAGTAACGGCGATGGTCGGCAACCGGGACAGGAAGGAGTCCGAGTTCAACCTGGTCACGAAGGCCCGGCGCCAGCCGGGAAGCTCTTTCAAGCCCTTCGCGCTCGTCGCCGCGCTGGAGCAGGGGATAGATCCCTCGACCCGGTTCGTCTCGGAGAACAAGCGGTATGTGGTGAAGAACGCGTACGGCAACCCGGAGGAGTGGCAGGTCGAGAACTACGAGAATAGGGAGCACGGCTCGATCAGCCTGGAGGAGGCGCTCTGGCTCTCGGACAACTCGGTCTTTACGGACCTGGTCTTGAACGTCGACGACCGGGGCATCGAGAATGGCCCGGAGGCGGTCGCGGATGTCGCCAAGAGGCTCGGGGTCTCGACGGATCTCGATGCCACGCACCCGTCCATAGCCCTCGGTACCCGAGAGGTCTCGCCTTTGGACATGGCGACCGCTTACGCCACGATCGCCAACGGTGGAGAGAGGGTGACGCCGACGGGCATTGAGAAGGTGGTGCAAAACGAGGGGCAGGAAGATGAGGAGGTTCTTTACACCGCTCCGGAGAATCCGCAGGGCGAGCAGGTCATAGACCCCGAGGTAGCTTACAAGGCCACGGAGATCATGATCGGGGACATCACTCAGGGCATCGCGGAGAAGGCGTCTCTGGGCGACCGACCCGCCGCCGGCAAGAGCGGTACCACGGAGAACTTCTTCGATTCCTGGTTCATCGGCTTCACCCCGCAGTTGGTGACCGGTGTCTGGATAGGATACGAAGGGGGCGGGAAGACCCTGGATGGTCTTTTGAACCTGGGCGGCCAGCAGAACGGCCCCCTCGCCCCTCCGACGGTTATCTGGCGGACCTACATGGAGCAAGTTCTCAAAGACGAACCGATAAAGGAGTTCGAAGGAAGCGCGGTCCCACAGACCCTCACCAGAGTGAGCACGACGGGCTCGACCAGGGCTACCAGCGCATCTTCACCTGGGACGAGTCTACCCGGCGGAACTACGCCGCAGCAGGTTAATCATCCGCCAGATGGTGCGGCCGCGAACCATTCTCCAAACCCCTCCGGGGTCTCGGGTCCTCCTTTTTAATCCTCCCGGAAAGCCGGTGTGGGTCGATCCCGGCGGCTACTAAGAGATGAGCTTCGCGCGTTTGAGGCCACGCTCGACGATCGTCTTGGGCGGGACAGAGACGTTGGCGTTTTTCGATACCAGGTAGCGGTAGGGGAGCTCGGCGCCGCGGCTGATACCAATGCGGGTGGTGGACACGATCTCACCTTCTAGGGACTCTCCCCAGCTGATGGTTAATGGGTCGCGCGTTACGTCGTGGCCGTCTAGGGACAGATCTATGCCCAAAGCCTGCGCGAGCTTGCCAGGACCAGTACACAGGTCCATCTTCCCTCGACGCTCGGCCATAAGCTCGTGGCCCTCCGAAGGGTTGAGAGCACGGATCAGGACGGCGCTTCCCTTCCCCTCTTCTTCGCAATTGACGTTGAGCAGCTTGTGCACGCCGTACGCGAGGTACACGTAGGCGAGAGCAGGCCTGCCAAAGATCGTGCGGTTGCGCATGTTCGGGTACATGTAGGCGTGGCAGGCCGGATCGTCAACGCAAAGGTAGGCCTCGGTCTCGACGATCACGCCGGAGGTGATGCCCCCCTCGGTCTCGTGGACGAGGGTGCAACCCAAGAGGTCCACGGCGACCTGCCGCGGATCCCGGTCGTAGAAAGCGGTCGGGAGAACCTCCCCTGGGCTCACTGCTCTCCCGTGAGGTCCGAGATGCGGCGGGAGAGCTGGTCGAGGTCGAGCCCGGCCTCGGAGCGTATGGAAGACTTCAGGAGCGGTCGAACCTGGCCGATCTGCAGCTGGAGCTCTCGCAACAGCTCTACGGAGCCGCTCTCGGGGCCGACCATGTCGCGCAACATCGTGCCCTCCGTTCTGCCGGCGACGAGGGGCTCGGGCAAACCGTCAACGTAGACGAGGGTCCGGCGTCCGCTGCCACGGTCCTCCTCGATGGGAACGAGTGCCACTATTTTGTCGGCCCGGACGTACTTGCCGAACCCTAAAGGCACCAATCGGTCTGAAATAACTTTCATAATGGCAAAATTTTAACATAGCGCGTGGCTTAACTAACGAGTATATTTGGTGTCGTGAGGGCATCAGAAAAAGCACAAAGGCTCGTCGGAGAAGGCGTCGAGCTGCGGCGGCACTCCCGGGAGAACTACCCCCTGTATGCACGCTGGTACGGCGACGAGGAGATCTGGCGTCTCACTAGCTGGACGGCCGAGCCGATGCGGCAGGCGGCGGTCGAGAAGCTCTTCGAGGACCGGGAGAAGTCGGCAACAGACGACTCCTTCGCCATCCATCGGGAGAGCGAGGAGGAGCCGATCGGCGTAATCAGCCTGACGAACATCAAGGAGGCAGAAGCTTCGGCGGACCTCTCCGTGATCGTGGGCACGGAGGAGGCCCGCAACAAGGGTTTGGGCACGGAGGCGATCAGAGTCATCCTCCGGTACGCGTTCGAGACTTTGAGCCTCGAGCGCGTGGGCCTGAGCGTCTTCGATTTCAACGAACCGGCGATCGCCGCCTACGAGAAGCTAGGGTTCGAGAGGGAGGGGCGGATACGGCAGGCGATCCGGCGCGACGGGGAGTTCCACGATGCGATCCTCATGAGGGTGCTCGCGTCCGAGTGGGGCGAACCTTAGCCGCTCCTCACCTCGGCATCGAAGGCCTCGCGCAACCGCTCGGAGATGCGGTCGAGCTCCTCCTTGACCACCACGTCGTTTAGTGTCTCTTCGGCCCGGAACGTGAAGTTGAGCGCAACGCTCTTTTTGCCGGTGGGCACCTGGGCCCCCTCGTAGACGTCGAATACT
>JALZEL010000119.1 GCA_030862075.1 Actinomycetota bacterium
GCCGGGACCCAGCCACGATGCTCGGACATGGACGGTGCGTCGATAAGCACGCTCGTCTTCGTCCTGCTCTTCCTGTCGGCCTTGCTGATAGGGACGTTGATCGGCTCCGTTGGTGTGGGTGGCGTCCTCCTCGCTCCTGCGCTGATCTACCTGGCCGGCTTCGAACCGCACGTCGCCATGGCGACGAGCACGTGGGGCTTCCTCTTCGTGGGAACCGTCGGCACTGCTACCTACGCGAGGCGCGGCACCCTCGACTGGTCGTCGGCCGCCGCGGTGAGCGCGGGAGTCGTCCCCGCCGCCGTCCTCGGGGCGTGGGTAAACGATACGCTGTCTCAGACCACGCTCAAGCTCGTCCTCGCGCTGCTGCTCGTCGGGACCGGGCTCCATACGCTCTCGGAGTCGGCGACCGGACGACATTCGACGAGGCGCCTGAGCGCCAAAGCCTTGGTCGCCGTCGGCGTCGGTGTTGGTTTCGGCTCCGCGCTGACCGGCACGGGAGGCGCGGTTCTCCTCGTTCCGACGCTCCTGTTCCTGGGCGTTCCGGCTCTGACGACCGTCGGCGTCAGTCAGTTCACCGCGATCCCTGTGGCGCTCTTCGGCACGATCGGGTTCCTCGCCTACGGGGAGATCAACCTGCTGTCGGGACTGTGGCTCGGGGTCGTCGGTTCGGTCGGGGTCTTGGTGGGTGCGCGCATCGCCCACGCCGCTCCGGCGGTGGTGCTGCGCCGGGGGGTCGCGGTCGCGATGGTCGTGGCCGGGATCGCTATCGCTGGCAGCACTCTCGCCATCTTTGGGACTTGACCCAGTGTCCGTCCGTATCAGTGCATCGACGAGGACGGCGGCTTCCTCCATAGAACCCGCCTACGCCACTATCGTAAACTCCTATGTCGCAACCGTTGACGCAAGCTGCCACTTCTCTCTATCCTCTACGATGTCCGGGAAAGAAAGGGGACGAAGGGGTTGTAGAGAAGGGTCTAGAAAGGCGGCTACGGGAACGCCGGCCAAGTGGGAAGGGTACTACGCGGGGACAAGAGAGCAACGAAGCGGAAGCCCAAAGGGTGGCGTCTGGGTATTGTGATACAAGAGCTTAGGGGCGACCTGCTCCGAGTTTTCAAAAGGAGGTTGCGGTAATGGCAAGGATGACGCCGAGCGAGGCGATAGTCGAGACGCTCTTGGCGGAGGGCGTAGATCACGTGTCGGGCATAGTCGGTTCCGCGTTCATGGACATGCTCGACCTCTTCCCGGCCGCGGGTATCCGCTTTATTCCGGTTCGTCACGAGCAGAACGCTGCTCATATGGAAGACGCGTACGGGCGCATAACCGGGAAAGCGGGGGTAGTCACCGGGCAGAACGGTCCCGGGATTACCAACATGGTGACCTCCGTGGCTACCGCCAACCTGGCACACACGCCGATGGTCGTCATCGCGCCGTCCTCCGCCACGCCCTCGCTCGGCTGGGACGGCTTCCAGGAAGCCGATCAGGAGAGCATCTTTAGGTCGATCACCAAAGCGACAGCGGTAGTCACCCACCCCTCGAGAGCCGCAGACGTCCTGCGAACGGCCTTCCGCGTCGCCTACGCCGAGCGCGGTGCCGTGCTATACGACATACCCCGCGACTACTTCTTCGGTGAGCTCGAGGACGAGATCCCCCATCCCCACCAGTACCGCCCAGACATAAAAGGCCGGGGCTCCAATGAAGCTTTGGACAAGGCCGCCGAACTCCTGGCGAGCGCCGAAAACCCAGTGTTAATCGCCGGTCTGGGCGTAATCAACGCCGATGCACAAGAGATAGTTGGGGCGATCGCGGGGCACCTAACCGCGCCTGTAGCAACCTCTTACCTGCACAACGACGCGTTCCCCGCCAACCATCCCTTGGCGATCGGACCTCTGGGCTACATGGGGTCGAAGACGGCGATGAACCTGGTGTCCGAAGCGGACGTGGTTCTGGCTATCGGTACCAGGCTCTCTGTGTTCGGAACCATCCCCCAGTATGATATCGACTGGTTCCCCAAGAATGCCAAGATCATCCAGATAGACATCAACCCTAAGCAAATCGCCCGTACCCACCCAATCGAGATAGGCGTCGTGGGCGACGCGAAAGAGGCGAGCGCCGAGATCTTCAACCGCCTGAAAGCGATGAAGAAGGACGGCGAGACCAACGAGAGGCGTCTACAGCGGATCAATGACGAAAAGCAGAAGTGGGAAAACGAGATCCTCACTGAGGCCATGGCCGATGGCGATCCCATCAACCCACGCAGGGCGCTATTGGAGATCTCTAGGGCGTTGACCGACGACACCATCGTTACCACCGACATCGGCAACATCTCCTCGACCGCCAACGGCTACCTCAACTTCAACCGGGGTCGCAAGCTCATAGCGGCGCTGACCTTCGGCAACTGCGGCTTCGCGTATCCTGCGGCTTTAGGCGCGCAGCTGGCCCGTCCCGACTGCCCCGTGGTGGCCATCGTCGGCGACGGGGCCTGGGGCATGAGCCTACACGAGGTGAGCACCGCGGTCGAGCAGGGTCTCCCGGTAATCGCTTGTGTGTTCAACAACCAAAGGTGGGGCGCGGAGCAGAAAAACCAGGTGGACTTCTACAACAACCGTTTCGTGGGTTCTAACATTGACACTCCCAACTTCGCGGAGGTAGCCAGAGCCATGCGTGCCGACGGTGCTACGGTCGACGACCCCGACGACGTGAGGGAGGCCTTCGAAGATGCCCTAAGCTCTGGCAACCCGACGGTGCTGGAGATCATGGTGGACGGCACCCAGTTAGCTCCTCCCTTCAGGAGAGATGCTTTGCAGCTGCCCAGGCGTTTCTTGCCCAAGTATGCTCACTTGGACCATGAAAATTGGGCGCAGGGAGAGGTGGGGGCTCCCGCGGGTGGGGGCTCCTAGGATTCCAGGGCATAGGCATCGGCGGCGAGTACGGCGGAGCAGTGCTCATGGCGGTGGAATACACGCCTTTACGGAGTTGTTGCGCACGCAGCCGAAGAAACTGTTTTTGGGCATGGGTACACGCTGGATCGAAGGCCTGGTGTTCAATGCCTATGGGGTCTTCACCCTAACGACGTCTGTGGCGGAAGAACCTGAGGCAGCTGTGGAGAAGAGCTGAGAAGAACCCCAGCGTCTCACGGGAGAGAGGAATTAGTAATGGCAGAAAACGCAGCGGCGACCTCGGACCACGAGAGAGCCTTTAAGCTAGAAGCCACCCCGATAACGTTCGGTCCCGGAGCCTCCGAAGAGGCCGGGTGGGAGATGAAGCGGCTCGGCGCCAATCGCGTGATGATCGTCTCGGATGCTGGCGTAGTCCAGGCCGGAATAACGGGCAAGATCCGGGAAATCATAGAGGCAGAAGGTATCGAGTGCGAAGTTTTTGATCGTGTCCACGTCGAACCTACTTTAGAATCCCTCCAAGAAGCTACGGATTTCGCTACGGATGGCGGCTTCGACGGGTTCGTCGGCGTCGGTGGGGGATCCAGCCTGGACACCGCCAAGGTTGCGAATCTCGTCGCCACGCATCCCGCCCCCGTAATAGAGTACATCTATCCGCCCGTGGGCGGCGGACGCAAGCCACCTTCTCCGCTCAAGCCGCTCCTGGCGATACCGACCACGGCCGGGACCGGCTCCGAGGCGACAGAGATCGCCGCCCTCGACCTCCCCGACCTGAAGACCAAGGCGGCCATATCTCATCCCTTCCTGCGGCCCGATCACGGCATAGTAGACCCTCTGTTCACACGCTCCATGCC
>JALZEL010000126.1 GCA_030862075.1 Actinomycetota bacterium
CCCGGGGACGGTCTAGACCCGGTGGTCCGGATCATGGAGGACTTAGGGACGATCGAGGTGCCGTGCGGGAAGGTGGACTGCCAGGCTAACTGCCTGGAGTACTTGGTGCGCTCGTCGCGGGCGCAGGAGAGCTACGCGCTGGCGGAGTGCAAGATCTCGCCGCTCGTCAGTATTATTTAGGTATCAGGCGTCGGTTTTTCTGGGTGGAGACCTCCGCCGCTAAGAGGCTCCGTCAATAGGCTAGCGACTTTTCGCACTTGGCTGCTCTCAAAGTGATTGAACAGCCGTCTCATCTCACCTTGATGCATACGCTACTCGCCTTACGCTACTCCCCTATTGGCGGAAGCTCTAAGCCGACACCCGGTGGCATCCGACCCTTTCCTGACGGCTGATCGCGATGCCGACGGCTTCTAAAAATCCTCGAAGGGTCTGTTCCCTGCGTCCTTTGGAGGACGCCGAGAGGCGTAGGTGCGGTACAAAAAGCCGCCGCCGAAGGGTGCCAGGAAGAGGCCGGCGAGCATGGCGGGGAGTAGGTCGCGGGCTAAAGTCCAGGCGACGAGGAGCAGGGGGCCAGCCGGGTGGTTCGCGTTACGTATGGGCCTGAGGGGGTCGAGGACGCCGCCGGGGGGCAAGACGCCGAACTGGTAGGCTCCCATCGTGAGGAGGCCGGAGATCAGGCCTATCAGCAGCGCGAACAGGAAGCTCAAGACGAGCGAGCGCCAGAGATCTGCGCCGGCTGTCTGGACCGCGCTGAACCTTCCCACGTTCGTCCCGGAACCCCTGCGCCGGAGCAGGAGGGCCCCGAAGAGCGGCCCGCCGATGACGCCGGCGAGGAGCCCCGAGCCCATGTACACGCTCGCCAGCATCGTGAGGTCGCCTTCGCTGCTCTGCCCGCCCGCGAAGAGGAGTATCACGGGGGTCGGGAAGAGGGATTTTATGATCGTGAAGCCGAGACCGTAGACGACTCCTATCCCCAAGAATTTAGCGTACAACGAGATCCTCCTTCTCGCCGGCGTCCTTGCCGGCACGGACGGCGCGGTTTACGAGCGTTCCGAAAACGGGGCCGAGCAAGAGGCCGCCTGCGAGCGCGTACAAAAAGGCCGAGAGGGCGACGAAGAAGCTGCCCAGGAAGACCCTTGGGCTCGTGAGGACCGAGAGCTCGACCGGGTTCTGGAGCGTGAAGCCGGAGGCGGCAAGCGCCATCAGCGCCCAGAACAGGAGTGCCGCGAATCCACCGCCCACGAGCCCCTGCACAGCCCCGGTCCCGATCCCCTCCAACACCCTCGTACGCCCGGCGCCCTCCTGCCGGGAGCCTCTCCGCGCTACCCGCCGTCCGGCAACGAGCGTGCCCACGCAGCCGCTCAAAGCGGCGCACACTAGGGCCGTGCCGAGGAGCCCCGAGAGGCGATAAGGGTCCGTCATAATGAGGGCCGGAACGACCGCGAGCGAGAGCCCCCAGATAGCGCCTATAGTCAGAAGTCGGATACGAACGCTCTTAGTCATCGGGGATTGGGGGCGGTTCGGTGAGCGGCGTCTTCTTCGCGGAGCAGGCGGTAAACGGCCGCTCCGACGACGGGGTGAGCAACATACCCACGGCCACGGTATACACGAAGACCGCGACCGCGGCGATGGCACTCTCGACGAAAATTTCCGGGCGCCACAAGAGGTTGAGGATCTTGAGCGGGCTCCCCGCCGAGAACCCGGAGATGGTGGTCGCCAGGGCGAGCCAGATGGAGAGCGCCGCAAACGTCCCGGAGACCAACCCCTGCAACGCCCCGACCCCGGAGATGGCGAGCAAGCCCCGCCTAGCGAAAGTAACGGCCACCGCCCGGTGCCCGGCGACGAGAGCGCCTATGGCGCCGCTCAGGCTGGCGCACGACAGCGCCGCGGGCAAGGCCGCAAGCACGAGCCCCCAGAGGGCACCCAAAGCCAGCAGACGGTTGCGAACGCTCGTGATCATCGCCCCTTATGGTAGCTGGCGGAGGGGCTCCCGGCAGCGACGCCGTTCACTCGGCGCGGTCCGTAGCGGTAGTTACCGCTACGCCGGCGTCTTCCCTAGAACGGGGCCTCGGCGGGGAGGTTGATCGCGACGTACTTCGTCTCGAGGTACTCTTCGAGGCCCTCGTAACCGCCCTCGCGACCGAAACCCGACTGCTTGATTCCGCCGAAGGGCGCAGCGGCGTTCGAGACCATGCCCTGGTTCAGGCCGACCATGCCTGTCTGGAGACCCTCGACCACGCGGAGCGCGCGCCGCAGGTTGCTCGTGTAGACGTAGGAGACGAGGCCGTACTCCGTATCGTTGGCCGCGGCAATCGCCTCCTCCTCGGAGTCGAACGAGAAGACCGGGGCCACGGGGCCGAAGATCTCCTCGTAGCGAAGCTCGGCTTCTTTCGGCACGTCGTTCAAGACGGTGGGCTGGTAGAAGTAGCCGTGGCCGTCGATCTTCTGCCCGCCGACGAGCGCTTTTGCGCCCTTATCCAAAGCGTCGTTGACGAGCCCCTCGACCTTGCCGAGCTGATCCTCGTCGATGAGCGGCCCGACCTCGGCACCTTCCTCCGTGCCGCGGGCTACCTTCATCTGGCCCATCTTCTCCGCGAGCTTCTCCGCGAACTCGTCCGCTATGGAGCCTGCGACATGGAAGCGGTTGGCCGCCGTGCAGGCCTCGCCGATGTTGCGCATCTTGGCGACTGTGGCACCTGCGACGGCATCGTCTACATCCGCGTCCTCGAAGATCAGGAAAGGCGCGTTGCCGCCGAGCTCCATCGAGACCCGCAAGAGCTTCTCCGAGGCCTGCTCCATGAGCTGGCGTCCGACCGGCGTCGAGCCCGTGAAGGTAAGCTTGCGCAGGCGCGGATCGGTAATGATGGGGGAGACGACGTCGCTCGACGAGGAGCTCGTAACGACGTTCAACACGCCTCCCGGAAGCCCAGCCTCCTCCAGGATCTCCGCCAAAGCCAGCATTGACAGAGGCGTCGTCTTGGCCGGCTTCATGACCATCGTGCAGCCCGCGGCTACCGCCGGCCCGATCTTGCGCGTGCCCATCGCCATCGGGAAGTTCCACGGCGTGATCGCGTAGCACGGACCCACCGGCTGGCGCATCGTGATCAGCCGCCCCTGCCCGTTCGGCGCGGTCGCGAAGCGGCCCTCGATCCGCACCGCCTCCTCCGCGAACCAGCGGAAGAACTCCGCCGCGTAGGCGATCTCGGCCTCGGACTCCGCGATCGGCTTGCCCATCTCCAGCGTCATCAGCAGCGCCAGGTCGTCGGCCCGCTCGGTGATGCGCTCGAACGCGCGGCGCAGGATCTCGCCGCGCTCGCGCGGCGGGTGCGTCGCCCACTCGGCCTGCACCGCGTCGGCCGCGTCGAGCGCCGCCTTCGCGTCCTCCGGAGTCGCGTCCGCGACCTCGACGAGCGTCTCGCCCGTCGACGGGTCCTCGACGCCCAGCGTCCCGCCGCCCGACGCGTCGCGCCACTCCCCGCCGATGTAGAGCCCCTTCGGGACGCCGTCGACGACCGTCTGCTCCTGCGGTGCCGTGGTAGCCATGGCCGGAATCTACCCCGCGCGGTCGCGCCGCATCAGCACCCGCGCGAGGTGGGCGACGA
>JALZEL010000132.1 GCA_030862075.1 Actinomycetota bacterium
GCCTCAAGCGTGAAGCCTCCGGCAAACACTGACAGGCGCCGGAACAGCTCCCGTTCGGGCTCCGAGAGCAGATCATGGCTCCAGTCGAGGGTCGCGCGCATCGTCCTCTGGCGATCCGGCAGGTCTCGTCCCCCGCTAGTCGACAGGGCACGGTCCAGCCGCAAGAGTAGCATCTTGGGATCCAGGAACTTAGCCTTCGCCGCCGCCAGCTCCAAAGCGAGCGGGATCCCAGCGAGTCTCCAGCAGATGGAGGCGACCGCGGACGCGTTGGCCTGGGTGATGGAAAAAGTGGAGGATACCGCCCGGGCGCGCTCCACCAGCAGCCTGCCGGAGGGCGAATCGAGGACTTCCTCCACTCTAGGATCCCGGGTGGAGGCGGGCAACTCGAGTGGTGGAACGGCGTATTCCTGCTCGCCCCTGACGCGCAGCGGAGCGCGGCTGGCGACGAGTACCGTCAGGCTTGGGCAAGATTCGATCAGCCCGGACACTTCAGGGGCCGCCTCCAACAGGTGCTCGAAGTTGTCGAGCACTAAGAGCAGTCGCTTATCTCTCAAGTGCACGTGTAGCGCCTCTTGCGGGGTCTGCCCTTCTGCCTCTCGCACGCCCAGCGACCTGGCGACGATCGGAACCACGAGACTAGGGTCCATGAGTGGCGCTAGGGCGACGAACGCTATCTCGTCCGGGAAGAGGTCCGCGGCATCCCGAGCCGCTTGTATTGCTAGACGAGTCTTGCCGACCCCGCCAGTCCCGGTGAGCGTGAGCATCCGTACTTCCGGTCGACCAAGTAAGGTCTTTATCTCTTCTAGGTCTCGCTCCCGGCCCACGAGCGGGGTGGGCGGCACCGGAAGGGTCGGTGCGAGAACCTCCACTGCCTCTCCGGCGGCCGTCCCACCCCGCTTGGGCACCGCCGCGAAGAGGGCGGCGCGCTCGTCCTCGGCTAGCTCCAGCGCGTCAGCGAGCGAGCGTACGGTGTGTGGGTATGGGCGCCGCCGCGCGCCGCGCTCCAGGTCGCTGATGCCCTTGGCGGTCAGCCCGGCCCTCTGGGCCAGCTCCTCTTGCGTAAGAGCTGCGGCCTCCCGCAGCCGCCGCAAGCATGCACCGAACGGGGCGTCCTGCCCTCGGGTCACGTCTCGTATCCGTCCTTGCTCATAAACCTACGTGCCTTTCCCCAGGTATGAAGCATAGTAGCAGATGGTGTAGGCTCGAGGCGTTGCGGGACTTGTGCTGCCACCACGGGGCGCTCGTAGTTTACGACGAGCTCAAGACGGGCTTTAGGGCCCACCTCGGCGGTGGTGCTCGCGTACAGACCCAGGGACCTCTCCTCCTCGGGGAGGTTTCGCTGGCCCTGAGGTTCACGGGCATCTGCTGTTCACTCTGAGCCAGCGGCCCCTTTATTCACCGAGCTTCCCAGAGCCCTTTTGTCGGCAACCGCCTTCTCTAGAGGCAACGGGGCAGCCCACTACTCTCTAAGTACATCCAAGATGTTTTTGTGCTAACGCCGTAGCACTTCTAGGACTCTTTGGCCGAACTCTCAGGCAGGCCTTCCCAAAGGCGCCTTACACTTGCTGGCAGCCGCGGAGCTTCAGTGTTATCTTGGAAGTACTTAGACCTCGCCAAAGTCGCCAATATAAGCTGTAACCGTAATGGATGGGTCGTACCGTCTCGAGGTGGCAAGGGCCGCTACACAGTTAGCTTTAATGGCGATGCCCAGCGCTGCACTTGCCCCGACCACGAGATAATGGGCCAGTAATGCAAGCACATCTTCGCCGTCTTCAGCGGTAAGATACAAAGCAACTGGTACTCCGAGCAGAAGGCAGGCACGGCATGGCGAAACTAGACGGCAAGGTCGCGGTCATCACGGGTGCTTCGAGCGGCATAGGAGAGGCGACGGCAGAGGCGTTGGCCGCCGAAGGAGCGACGGTTGTGGTCGCGGCACGGCGGGAGGAGAGGCTCGAAGATGTGGTAGGGCGAATAGAGGGCAACGCAAGCACAGCACTCGCGGTTGCTTGCGACGTAACTGACGAAGATCAGGCGCACGCCCTGATCCGGAAAGCAAAAGAGGAGTTCGGGCGGGTGGATATCCTGGTGAACAATGCCGGTGTAATGCAACTCTCCAAGATGGAGAAAGGACTCTCCGACGAGTGGCGCCGGATGTTCGATATCAATGTACTCGGGTTGCTTTACGTCACCGACTCCGCGATACAGGTTATGAAGGAGCAGGGCTCGGGACACCTGGTGAACATAAGCAGCCTGGTCGGACGCAAGACCGGTCCCTTCCGGGGAGCCTACGCCGGGACGAAGTCTGCCGTCAACGCCGTCTCCGAAACCTTGAGGATAGAGCTCTTGGAGGACAACATCCGGGTAACGGTTGTCGAGCCGGGGGCCGTCGAGACCGAACTCCCCGAACACATCACCGACGAGGAGGCACAGGAAGCCATAAGCGGCCTCGTCAGCAACCTGGAGCCCCTGCAGCCCGAGGACATAGCATCAGCCATCGTCTACTGCGTCAGCCAGCCCGAGCACGTGAGCATCAACGAGATGCTAATTCGTCCTACGCAGCAACCCAACTAGCAGGGGGCTTGCTCGGTTTCTTGAGACCTTACTAGATGACTGTTGCGAGAATCTCAGGCCCACAGGTACTTGATCCTCCCTTGAGGACGCCCATAAGCTGATTGGCCAGGATAGGCGTAGGTGTAAGCGGCGATCTTGGTCGCGATCCTCGTCGCCAGTCTGACGAGGGTCTTAGCCAACGTCTCGCCCAAACCGAAGACAGAGTTAAGGAGCGAAGAGTAATGCCGCAACCGAGTTTCTGGCCAGCCACGAAGAAACCGAAGAACCACAGAAAGCGGTTGCGCAAGGTTATCCAGTACGCGTCCTTGTTGAGGTCGCCGTAGTTCATCTTTCTAGCATCCAGGTGTCCTTCATCTTGCCGCCGCTCGATATGTTGGTCAGGTGGCTGCCCGGGGCGGCCACGCGCGTTAAAGCGCTGGGCACGACCTCGACTATTCTCGGGTCGGTTGGGTCCGGCGCCAGGGCG